>DVJR01000057.1 GCA_018716575.1 Candidatus Scatomonas merdavium
GAAGTGCCCGCACCGCTGGTTCGCTTTCTGGAATTTGTGAAGGCGGATCTCCCGGAATCGGAGAAGGACTTTGGCGATGCGTTTATCGGCAGGCTTCAGGACAGTATCCGGCATATCAGGACCAGCCGGGAAATGGGAGAGCATTATATGTGGTTGGAATTGGCATTACGCGATGAAAGAATTGCCGGAAGAGCCGAAGGAAGAGCCGAGGGAAGAGCAGAAGGAAAAGCCGAGGGAAAAGCAGAAGCCATTCTGGAGCTTCTGAGTGATCTCGGAGAAGTTCCCGAATCGTGGAGGGAGCGTATTCTGGCGGTTCAGGATGGCGCGGTTCTGCAGAAGCTGCTGAAAGCGGCTGCCCGCGCAGAGAGCCTGGAATCCTTTGAAAAGCTGTCCGGGCCGTTTTAATCATTTCTATATTATCTAAGCGCTATTATCCGTCAGGGCGGTCTCTGCCCTGGCAGGATGCAGTATCAGGCCGTTTCGGCCAGAACCCAGTTTTATAATAACAGAGGAATTCTATTTCTGACTTTATATTTTCAAATTCCGAAATTCAGCCTGCACAGATGTTTCATAGGGTGTCCTGGCACTGCGGAAAATAAATCCGGTAAAATAATAGAAAAGAAGGGACGATGTCCCGTATAAAAACCTCCGTTTCCTCACAGAATAATCTGGAGAAACCGCGGCAGGCCGGACAGGAGCAGGATATTTCCTGGGGCATTCCGGCATTCGTACTGCCGCGGGCAGGAAACGGGGGTTTATCTGTCATGAGCAAGGTGAAGGGCATGCAGAGCCTGGCTTTTGAAAAGGAAGTGTACATTCACGGAGCAGCGTCCGTGGTGGGAAAGCTGGAAGGAGAGGGACCGCTGGGAAAATATTTCGATCTGGTAGAGGAAGATCCCATGATGGGAGCGGACAGCTGGGAGGAAGCGGAGAGCCGGATGCAGATGAAGGCGGCTGGAAAAGCGCTGGAGAAAGCAGGGGTCCGGGCTGAACAGATACGAATGATCTTTGCGGGAGATCTGCTGGCTCAGTCCATCGCCTCCTCCTTCAGCAGCGTAGAGCTGGCGCGTCCGGTGTACGGCCTGTTTGGCGCCTGCTCTGTTATCGGAGAAGCGCTGGCTTTGGGCACCATGGCCGTGGCCGCGGGATATGCGGATCATGTGCTGGCCATGACCTCCAGCCATTTCGGAAGCGCGGAAAAAGAATTCCGCTTTCCGCTGGCCTATGGAAATCAGCGTCCTCCGTCGGCGACCTGGACGGTTACGGGCAGCGCGGCCTGTGTGCTGGGACGGGCCCGAAGAAGAGCGGCTGTTGCCGGAGTGACTACAGGCAGGATCGTGGATTACGGGCTGAAGGATTCTCAGAATATGGGCGCCTGCATGGCGCCTGCGGCCTGCGACACTATCTGCCGCCACTTTATGGATTTCAACCGGCAGCCAGAGGAATATGACCGGATTATCACGGGAGATCTGGGCATTGTGGGACAGGAGATTCTGCTGGAGCTGCTGCGCCAGAAGGGCTATGACATTTCCAAACAGCATGAGGACTGCGGAATCATGATTTATGATGACAAGCGGCAGGATACCGGCGCAGGCGGAAGCGGCTGCGCCTGCTCTGCCACAGTATTTGCCTCCTGCATTCTGCCGCGGATCGAGGACGGAACCTGGAAGAGAGTGTTATTTGTACCCACCGGTGCGCTGATGTCCAAGGTGAGCTTCTATGAAGGACAGAGCGTGCCGGGCATCGCACAGGCGGTGATCCTGGAGCATGAAGGCGCCGGGCGTCGCTTCGACGGTGACCGCATAAGGGCGGCAGTGGAACGAAGAAACGATAACGCGGCGGAGTAAAAAGCGGAGAGGAGACGGATATGGAATATCTTCAGGCATTCTGGGTGGGCGGCCTGATCTGCGCGCTGGCGCAGATCCTTCTGGACCGGACGAAAATGCTGCCGGGGCGGATCATGGTTCTGCTGGTCTGCACGGGAGCGGTGTTGAGCTTTCTGACCCTGTATCAGCCGATGATGAATTACGCCGGAGCGGGCGTCACCGTTCCGCTGATCGGATTCGGTCATCTGCTTTTTAACGGGGTAAAAGAGGCCGTGGACGCGCAGGGCTTTCTGGGCCTGTTCACCGGCGGACTGAAAGCTGCGGCGGCGGGAATTTCCGCCGCGCTGATCTTCGGCTATCTGGCCGGACTGGTTTTCAAACCGAAGCTGAAAAAATGATAATAAAGTAAAAAGAACAGAGAGAGACCACCCCGGAACGGGCGTGCGCGGAAAGTGCATATTCGTCCCGGGGTATTTTTATCATGAATTTTACGGGAAGCATTCTCTGGTTTTAACAATCCTTTTTTATAATACGTAAGAACAGAAATTACAAATGGAAATAAGGGAAGAGATCGTATGAAAGAGAAGCTTCTGAAACATATCTGGCGGGTTCTGCCGTTTGCTGTTGTTATCGCAGTCCTGGCGGGCTTTGCGGTGTGGCTGAACCGGCCTGTGGACGGAGAGGCGGACAGCGCCGCCAGCCGTCTGGTCTATGAGCCGGCGCGGGTGACGGCTGTGCTGGAGGACAACGCGGCGCCGGATTATGAAAATGCCGAAGGACGCAGGGTAGGCGACCAGGAACTGGAGATAGAGATTCTCTCCGGAACACACCGGGGTGAAATCATGACGGTGACCAATTATATGAGCGCCCTGTTCAATGTGGACGTGGAGGAGGGAGACCGCATTATCGTCCGGATTATGACGGATGAGGACGGTTCTTATTATGCTTCTGTGTTCAATTATGACCGGGGCATTGTCCTGGGCGTATTTCTGCTGATATTCTTTGCCCTGCTGGTATTTCTGGGCGGGAAAAAAGGAGTGGGCGCGCTGGCCGGACTCGTATTTACCCTGTGTTGTATCTGGTTCCTGCTGATTCCGGGGCTGATCCGCGGCGCGCCGGCCATTCCGCTGACCATTGCTGTGACGGCGGTGACGGCAGTTGCGTCGCTGATACTTCTGAACGGCTATTCCAGGAAAACCTTCTGCGCAGTGCTGGGGTGCGTGGGCGGCGTGCTGGCGGCCGGCGTGGCTGCGGCTATCGTGGGGGCGGCCACGCCCATGAACGGCTTCAACATGCAGGAGGCGGAAAATCTGATCCTCTACGGAGCGGATAAGGGGCTGCGGATCAGCGGCCTGCTGGTGTGCGGAGTGCTGATTTCGGCGCTGGGCGCCGTGATGGATGTATCTCTCGGGATCGTTTCGTCCATGTGGGAGGTGAAGGAGCAGAATCCGGCCCTGAAGGCGGGGAAGCTGTTCCGTTCCGGCATGCACGTGGGCCGGGACGCCATGGGCACTATGGCCAATACGCTGATCCTGGCTTTTGCGGGCTCATCCCTGAATATGATGATTCTGGTGCAGACCTATGAGATTCCGTTTCTGCAGCTGGTCAACACGGATTATATCTGTCTGGAGATCCTGCAGAGCGTGGCGGGTTCTCTGGGCATTCTGCTGACTGTTCCACTCGTGGCTTTCGTAAGCGCGGCCGTCATGACGCGCGGCACAGGAAGGCCGGGAGTTTTACATAGATCCGGCAGAAGGCCGGAAAAGCAGTAAAACAGAAAAAAGAAAAGAGGAGGAGAGAGATGATGAGAAGACACAGCAGGATAAAACGAATCCTGTCCCTGCTTCTGACGTTTCTGATGCTGCTGTCTCTTGCGCCGGCCGCAGTTTTCGCCGCTTCCGGTACGTATCAGAAAGTGACGGATCCGGCATCCTTCACCAGCGGGAAATACATTCTGGTGACAGATACCGGTTATACGCCTGGCGTGCTGGACGGCACGTGGATATCTGCGGTGGAATTCGGAGCGGATACCGCCGATACGATTCAGAATCCGAACGGCGCCGTATGGGATATTACGGTGGACGGGGAGCAGGCAGTGCTGACAGACAGCAACGGGGTTTCAGTTGCGCCGAAAGGCGGAAACAACAATGGCATCAAAGAGGGAGCATACC
This sequence comes from Candidatus Scatomonas merdavium, assembly GCA_018716575.1. GTDB lineage: Bacteria > Bacillota > Clostridia > Lachnospirales > Lachnospiraceae > Scatomonas > Scatomonas merdavium. The sequence continues at coordinate 3,998 of DVJR01000057.1, forward strand.
AGTGGAAATGGGCCTTTGCAGACGGGAAATTTACCTTTTCCGGGCAGGGTGAGGATACAGTCATTCTGGCCAGCAACAAAGGCTCTGAGAACAAATTCCGTGCCTATAAAACTTCGACGGTCACCGGCAATCCGGGCGGCTACCCATCGGAATTCACCCTGTATAAGCTGAACGAGACTGGCGGCGAAGACCCCGGCGATCAGACGGTGGCCGCGCCGCAGGCGAGTCCCCAGGCGGGAGAAGTGGAGGCCGGAACAGAGATTACCCTGACCGCCTCCACAGCAGGAGCGACGATCTATTTCACCCTGGACGGCAGTGATCCGACAGATGAGAGCGCAGCAAGGGAAGTTTACAGCAGCGACAACCGTCCGGTGATCACGGAAAGCTGTACCCTGAAGGCTGCAGCCGAGCTGAACGGCGTATACAGCGTGGTTCAGACGCTGCAGTATACTGTATCGGAGAGCGGAGAGGAGCAGAGCCCCATCGCGGACGGCGATCAGGTAGTGATCTGGGCTCCGGCTTATAATAAAGCCCTTTCCGGTGAATACAGCGGGTATTATAATCAGGGCACGGATGTGACGGAAAGCGGCGGCATTTTAAGCGGCTATACCGAAAATGACATCTGGACCGTGAAGGATAATGGCGACGGCACCTGGAGCTTTTCTTATAATGGACAGAATATCGCCATGGGAGACAGCTTCAGCAGCATGCCCCTTGGAGAAAAGAATGACAAATGGCTGCTGGAGGATGCCGGCAACGGACTGTATTATGTGAAAAATACGGTGCGCGGCGCCTATATGGAGTGGTATGCTTCCAATAATAACTGGAGCGCCTATTACAGTATTGCCCCGGGAAGTGAGGGAATGTTCGCTCTGAAATTTTATCAGGTGACGGATACTCCCGGAGTTCCGGAGGAGCCGGATCAGCCGGGTTCGGATACAGAAGGACTGGAGGTGGAGGCCTCCCCGGTAAGCGGAGCCAGCGTCGTGGCCGGACAGAAAATTACGCTGACGGCTGCGGAAGGCGCGGAAATCTATTATACCATGAATACTGACGGCACTGAGCCTGCCGATCCGGAAGCAGGAAATGAGGCGCAGAAATACAGCGCCCCCATTGAAATAACCGAAACCCCAGACAAAGATAAGCCGATTATCGTCAAGGCTCTGGCCTATGTTTCTGCAGACGGGGAAACGCCTGCGGAAACGGGAACGGTCTGTACCTTTACCTACAAAGCGCCCATGTTTATTGACGACTACGGTCTGTATTTCGGACAGCTTCATGCTCACACCAACCTTTCCGACGGAACGGGAACGGTGGAGCAGGCCTTCGAGCATGCGGCCAATGTGGAGAATCTGGATTTCCTGGCTCTCACAGACCACTCCAATTCTTTCGAGGGACAGAGCGGACTGCCTTCTGCGGGAACCACTCATCTGGGCGATGAGAACGCGGAGGAGGTTAACGCTTCCTGGAGAGAGGGAAGAGAGGGCGCCAGAAATATCACGGCCCAGGAAGGCGATTTTGTCGGTATATACGGATTTGAAATGACCTGGTCCGGCGGCGCTCCCGGTCATATCAACACATTTAATTCCGAAGGTTTTGAGAACAGAAACGCGGAGCCTTACCGGAAGGGAGACAACTATGAGGTTCTGGAGGCATACTATAATACGCTGAACGAAAATCCGGAGACAATCTCTCAGTTTAACCATCCCGGCGATACCTTTGGAGACTTTATGGATTTTGCCCTGTATGATCCGGCAACGGATAATCAGATTACGCTGATCGAGGTAGGAAACGGCGAAGGCGCCATCGGAAGCTCCGGCTATTTCCCGTCCTACAGCTATTACACCCGGGCTCTGGACAAAGGCTGGCATGTGGCGCCTACGAACAACCAGGACAATCACAAGGGTAACTGGGGCGATTCCAATACGGCCAGAAGCGTGGTACTGGCAGATGGCCTGACCGAGGAATCCATTTACGATGCGCTGAAAAACTACCGGGTGTACGCTACGGAGGATAATGATCTGTCTATTCTGTATACGCTGAACGGAAACGCCATGGGCTCTATCCTGGACGAGCAGGATTCCGTGAATATCCGGGCGGAAATTTCCGATCCCACGGATACGGCGGGTGAGACAAAGGTAGAGGTAATTGTAAACGGCGGCCAGACGCTGGCGGAAAAAACCTTTACCGGCGGCAGCGCCACGGTAGAATTTGATAATCTGGCGGCAGGCTACGGCTACTATTATCTGCGGATCACCCAGGCGGACAAGCACATCGCGGTGACGGCTCCCGTATGGACCGGGGAAAGCGTCAATGCCGGCGTATCCAATACCTCCAGCGACGTGGCCATGCCTATTAAAGGCGATGAAATCAATATTTCCAGCCAGATTTTCAACAATCTCAGCGACGACATGACCGTGACCTCCCTGACGTATACCATGGAAGGCCAGAGCGAGCCCTTCCACACGGCGGAGCTGTCCGCAATAGGCGATAATGGAACGGTGGGAGCCAGGACTTCCGGCACTTACTCCTTCCCCTATACGGCGGACGCGGCAGGCGGCTTTAACATCAACGTCCAGATGACGGCAGAAATCGCCGGAGAAGAGTACACTTTTACCGATGTACTTAAGCTCAGCGTATCCGATCCGTCTATCGCTACAAAGGTGCTGATCGACGGAACCCATTACAATGATTATGTAAATGGATACTATTCCGGAAACATGACCAATTTCATCAACATGGGGACTTCCGACAATATTCAGGTGAAAATCGTGCAGCCGGGCGAAGAGGTAACAGCGGAAATGCTGGAGGATGTGGCGCTGTTCGTGATCTCCGCTCCGCTGAAATACACCAGCGATTATACGGGAGACGCTCAGCCCAGCGTATTTGAGGACAGCTTTATCCAGGTGGTCAGCGATTATGTGAACGGCGGTGGAACTGTGGTGGTCTGCGGCCTGGCGGATTATCAGGACTCCAACAGCGGACTTCCCTATACATCTTATGAGCAGGCCAACAAGCTTCTCTCCGGCATCGGTTCTACCATGCGGATCAATGACGATGAGCTGATCGATCAGGACGAGAACGGCGGGCAGCCTTATCGGCTTTATTTTGATGATTTCAATTATGAAAGCACAGATCCGGCAGTACAGGGCATACTGGAAGGCGTGGCAGAGTCCGGCCTGACATACAGCTCCTATTCTGGCTGTTCTGTCAGCGTGGGAGAGGGAGAGGCCATTGTATACGGTCACGACACCACTTATTCCATCAACAGCAAGGCCCCTGCCCAGGGACACGGCAAACCTGTGCTGAGCTACAGCTCTGCATACGATCCGGATACAGCGGTAGTGTCCAAAGGCGAAGTAGTGTCTATGGCCACGGAAGCAGTAGGCGAAGGACGTGTATATACCTGCGGCACTGTATTCTGTTCCAATTTTGAAGTGTCTGCGGAGGACCAGGTGAGCTATGCCAACGGCATCATGGCTCAGAACCTGCTGGGCAGCGTGAAAAAGGAGCCGGTGATCAGCACGATTCAGGAGGCCCGCGCCGGGGAAGACGGTGAGGTATTTACCGTTGTCGGAACGGTTGCCAACGGAACTGCGGAGAGCGGCAACGCCTTTTTCAATACGATTTATATTCAGGATGACGAGGGCAACGGAATTAATGTATTCCCCATAGATGACAGCAATATACGCAGGGGAGATCAGGTGCAGATTACAGGATCAGTCAGCGAATACATCGGGGATAAGCAGCTTTCGGCTATCTCCGTGACAGTGCTGGAGGGATCAAAGAGTGTGATTATTACTGATACTACTACGAAGGAAGCCAACGATTATGAGACGAATTTCGGAAAACTGGTGCGCGTGCGCGGCCAGGTGACCGGAGTGACCCTGGCCGGCGGACTTGTGGAATCCATTGCCGTACAGGATGACAGCGGCGAAGCCTGCCGGGTATTCATCGACGGATATATCGGCTATTCCGACAGCACTTCCCAGGCTCTGGAGGAGTTCGTGAAGGAGGGAGCGCAGATCAGCGCGGTAGGCTTCGTGTCTCATGACGCGGAAGGAAACCGTCTGAGAGTGCGCGACCGTTCGGAAATTCTGGCGGTCAGCGATACGGAAGAGCCCGTTCCGGAGAGCTATAAAGTGACGGTATCTGTGGAAAACGGCAGCTTTGAAGGGCCGGAAACTGCTGCGGATGGCAGTGATTATACGGGTACTGTGAGGGCAGCGGACGGATACCGGCTGCCGGATAGCATAGCTGTGAAGGTGGACGGTCAGGAGCTGGCCAGGGACGTTTATGCCTGGGATGCGTCCTCCGGCACTCTGACGATACCAGGCAAGCTGGTGACCGGAGATCTGGAAATTACGGCGGTCTGCGTCGCAGAGAGCGGGGATGATTCCCAGGGCGGCCAGCAGACGCCGGACGATGATGCCCAGGGTAATCAGGATAACCAGCAGAAGCCGGGCAGCGGCCAGAATAATCAGACCCAGAACGGCGGAAGCCAGAACGGCCAGCAGAGCCAGGGAGGCGGTTCATCCGTGCAGACCGGCGATCCGGCTGCAGCGGGCGCATGGGCGGCTGTGCTGATCCTTGCCGCTGCCGGAGTAACGGTGCTGGTGACCGGAAGGAAAAGAATCCGGAAATAACGACAGGAAAACTATCAACTGAATAACGGACAGAGAAACAGGCAGAAAAATCCCCCGGATGGGAGCCGTCAGGAAAGACGGCTCTCCAGCCGGGGGTTTTTGACGGGAAAGGGAAATAAATTATACCTGAAAGGGTATAATTAATAAAATAAAGAATGGAATATACCCGAACGGGGATAAATAATAGTTTTGCCTTGAAATTATACCCGATAGGGTGTGGAATCATGCTATGAATAAAATCGGAAACTATATTAAAGAGAAAAGAAGCCGGGCTGACGCAGGAGGAATTCGCGATGCGCTCCGGACTGGGACTGCGATTTGTCAGAGAATTGGAACAAGGCAAGGAGACAGTCCGGCTGGATAAGGTGAATCAGGGGCTGACAGTGCCTGGTGTTCAGAAGAATAAAAAAATATTCTGTTTATCCTGGTCTTGATCTGTCAGAGCTATTTTTACGGGTCCTTGTTTCATTTGTAACTGGTAATTCGGACATGCATTTGAAAAATTTTTCACTCCGGGAGACAGAACCGGCATCCAGGCAGTTCCGCCTGGCAGAAGCCTATGATTTACTTCCGGTTCAGCTGATCCTTCCGGAAGATGAAGAGCAGATGGCGCTTACGCTAAATGGGAAAAAACGAAATATACGAAAAAATGATTTTGCCGCCTTCGCAGAACGGTGTGGTATTCTGGAAAAATCGGCAGAACATATGATAAAAAGAGTATGCTCGCTGAGAGAAAAGATGAAAGAACAATGCAGCCGTTCTTTTCTGCCGCCTGAGCTGATACAGAAATTGAAGAATCTGATAGACAGGAGAATAGAGATTCTGTCCTGACCATTAAGTTGTCGCTGAAGCGGACAGGGAGCGTTTATCCGAAAGAAGGAAGGTTCTTCCGGATAAACGGCTCCCGGATTCCGGGCAATTCATCACAGATTACAGCTTTTCGAATGTCAGCCTGCTCTCCGGCGCAGCCTCATCATGCGTGCAGGCAAGGGTCTGGCGGGCGGTCTCCGGCGCGGCCCAGCGGACGGCGTTTACCAGAATCTGCTGTACGTATGGGTTGTGGAAGGAAGGATTCGTTTCATGCCCGGGCTGGAAGAAGAAAATCCTTCCATAGCCTCTGGTCCAGGTGCAGCCGGAGCGAAACACCTCTCCCCCGCGGAACCATCCGGTAAATATCACGTCGTCGGGTTTGGGAATGTCGAAAAATTCACCGAACATTTCTTCCTGCTCCAGCTCAAAGGAGGCCGGGATGCCCCGGGCAATCGGATGGGTAGGGGCGGTTGTCCAGACTCGCTCAAAATCGTCATTTCTCCAGCGGAGCGTGCAGCTGGTGCCCAGGAGCAGCTTCAGCGGCTTGCACAGATGGGAAGAGTGCAGGGCGATGAAGCCCATGCCGGACAGCACCTGCTGCTGGATCTTCTGTGCCAGCTCATCCGGGACTGCGTGATGGACGGAATGGCTCCACCAGATCAGCACGTCCGTATTCTGCAGGATCTCGTCGGTCAGGCCGAATCCCGGCATGTCCAAAGTCAGCAGTCTCGTCTGAATGTCGTCGAACGGACGGAAAATGCTTTCCAGAAATTTTCCCAGGCCGCCGGGATAGATTTTCTGGATGGAAGCGGCGCAGCGCTCCAGATAGGCGGAATAGTTTTCAAGCTGATCCTGTGGAAAATCTTTACGTAAAAAACGTTCATCGGCAATTCCGTTCTCCTGAAAATTCTCGTACCAGATCGTTAAGCGGATCATAAAAAGCCCTCCTGTTAAAAAATTAAGGAAATTATACCATGTATAACGGGGAAAAGTAAAGAAAATTGTTCGTATAAAATTATTTGCGTAAAAATGTTGACGCGCGAAACACTCCTGTACTATAATTGGAATATCACAGAAGGGCGGGAAAGCGTATGGCGACGATTCAGGATATAGCAAAAGCAGCAGGAGTATCTACAGCGACAGTTTCTCATGTGGTGAACCATACCAGGTATGTAAGCCCGGAGCTGGTAGCCAGGGTGGAAGAAGCAATACAGAAGTGCGGGGAGCCGCCCAAATTTGTAAAAAGAAAAAGGGAAAAGGAAAAAAAGCGGATGCGTGAGGGAGGGCGGAATATCTACGCCCTTATTTCCGACATTACCAATCCCATGTATATTGCTGTAAGTGAAAAGCTGCGGCAGATATTCGAAGCGAAGGGCTATCCTGTCATTATTTTGGATATGGCCGGGATTTCCAAGGCGGAGACGTATGAAAAAATTCTCGGGGACGAAGGAGAGGTGGCCGGCCTGTTTCTGTGCCTGGATGAATGCGAGGAAAAGTTCCTCCGGATGCTGGCGACGCTGGATATGCCGATGGTCGTGATCGGCGACGGGGCGGAGACGCTACGGTGCGACCGGGTATCCTCGGATTATTTCGGAGGCGTTTATAACGGGGTTATGCACCTGATCCGGAACGGCCATGAACGGATCGCTTTCCTCTGCCGCGGGCTGGGAGCCAGGGCCAACCGGCAGAGGCTGGAAGGATATCGGAAGGCGCTGGAGGACGGACATATCCGCCAGGTGCCGGAGTATCAGATTACGAATATCCGGGAGGACAGGGACATTGACAGAGAGCTGCAGAAGATTCTGTGGAGCGGGGAGGCGCCCACGGCAGTTGTGGCGGCCAACTACAAAAGTATGCCGCCCCTTCTGAAATTCCTGGAGTGCCATAACCTGGAGTGCCCGAAGGATATTTCGGTTGTGGGCTTTAACGATTATATGTGGGCGTCGCTGGTATCGCCCAAGCTGACGGTGATCGCCCAGAACCGCAGTAAGCTGGCGGAGGCGGCGGCGGCCGTTCTGGAGCGGCGGATACGGGAACGGGCGGAGGGAAGCGAAGAGGAAAGCGAATATCAGGAGATTATGATACCGACGGAGCTGCGGGTGCGGGAATCCACCCGGGGCATCGGCAGAGGGCCGCTGGGAGAGCCGGCCGCGGATATGGAGGTCCTGCGCCTGACGGAACCGGAGATCCGGAAATGCAGGACCCGGGGATACACGGCGGCCATCTCCTTCCACTATACGGGCAAAGGATTTATGCGCCTGACGGAGCAGGGAATTCGGAATGTGTTTGATAAAATGAATATTTCCCTGATTGCTATCGTAGACGCGCATTTTGATCCGGAGCTGCAGAAAAAGCAGCTGGAGAGCTTGATGATGATGAAGCCCGACATCCTGATCGCCCTGCCGACGGATGTGAAGAAGATGTCGGAGAGCTTTCGCAGGATCGCGGAGACCCGGACGAAGCTGGTGTTCATCTCCAATGTGCCGGAGCAGATGGATCACAGCAGTTATGTGTCCTGCGTATCGGTCAACGAGCGCTCCCACGGGCGGGTGGCCGGCACCGGACTTGGCGAATATATGATGCGGGCCGGCAGGAAAAATGTCGGGATGATCTGCCATAAAGCGGATTTTTACGCGACAGCGCAGAGAGATATGGCGGCGGAGCAGGTTCTGCGGGAAGAATTTCCGGAGCTGACCGTCTGCGCCAGAAGCGGCTTCCTCAATATCGAAGAGGTCTATGAGGAGACGGTGAAGCTGATGAAGCGCCATCCGGAGATTGAGGGGCTCTATATCAGCTGGGAGGGTCCGGCTCAGGAGGCCATGCGGGCGCTGGCGGATATCGGGCGTCAGGATGTGGCTATTTCCACGGCGGACCTGGATTATGACGTGGCCATGAGCATGGCCCGAAACGGAATGATCAAGGAGGTGAGCGCGCAGCTTCCCTACGAACAGGGAGAAGCGGTTGCGCTCTGCGCGGCAAACGCCCTTCTGGAAAAAGAAGTTCCGCCGTACATCGGGATTGAGCCGGTGGCGGTCAATCTGGAGAATCTGCTGAAGGCCTGGAATCAGGTCTATAAGGAGACGCCTCCGGAGATTATCGTCGATCTGGTAAAGGAGATTTCCGGGGAAGCCTGAGAGGCGGCAGAGGCAGAGAAGGCGGAGAAAAAAACAGAAAAATCAGAAAAAATCTGAGATGGGAGGAGACCTCCGGCTCTGTGAATGGAAACATTCACGGGCCGGGGGATTTTTAATGTAAAATTTTATCAAAAAATTGCGTAAATAATAAAAGATAAAACGAAAAAAGAGGGAAAAATATAGCTGCAAATTCCGAATAGGACAAAATGCACAAAATAAATATAAAAAAAGAGGCATATATAACAAAAATGCAAATCGGGATGAAATTTCCATTGACTTATTTATATAAATTTGCTATTCTTTCATTACAAAGTTACGTAAATAAAAATAAAATTTACGCAAAAAAGGAGGGCGAATATGAAACTCGGTTACATGACAAACGGTTTTGGGCCTCTGGTAGGCGACGGCGGCGGCGTGACCAGCGTAAAAGACATCCGTTACCTGACCATGTGTGACGACAGCGAAGTGTTCGGAAAGATCGCGGAGGTAGGTTTCCGGTACGTGGAGATGCTGGAAGGCAACCTGACCAAATACGCGGGAAATCCTGAGGTTCTGAAGGAAGCTCTGGAGAAAAACCAGGTGAGCATCATGAGCATCTGCTCAGGCGCCAATTTCATCTACAGGGACGCCCTGAAGGATGAAGTGGCCCATATGGATGCGGTATCGAAGATGGCGGCCGATTTCGGCGTATCCTATATCACGCTCTGCGGCGGCGCGATCCGCGCGGCGGGCATCCAGGACGGCGATTACACCCTGCTGGCGGAAGGCGTGGCGGAAGTGAAGAAGGTGATCGAATCCTACGGACTGAAGGCCAGCTACCATCCCCATCTGGGAGCCATGGTGGAGAAACCGGAGCAGATCGAGAAGCTGTTTGACCTGAGCGATATCGACATGTGCCCCGATGTGGCGCACATCCAGGCGGGCGGCGGCGATCCCCTGGAAGTAGTGAAAAAATATTATGACCGGATCTCCTTCATGCATCTGAAGGATCTGGACGAGAACGGCTTCGCTCCGCTGGGAACGGGAAGCGTGAAGCTGGATGAAATCATTACATATCTGAAGGACAGAGGATACGAGGGAGACTGGCTGGTAGAGGTAGACGGATATGGCGGCGACCCTGTTGAAGCCTGCAAGACTTCATATGAATATTTAAAGGGTAAATTAATTTAACAGAAGGAGGAAAAAGAACATGAAAAGAAAACTTGCAGCACTGGTAATGGCCGGAGCAATGGCATTCTCTCTGGCAGCCTGCGGCGGAGAAGAGGCGGCGGACAGCACAAGCGCAAGCACCTCTCAGTCCACGGCGGACACATCATCCGCATCATCTGCTGACAGCAGCTCGGCGGACAGCGCTTCTTCCAGCAGCGCATCCTCAGCTGACAGCAGCTCAGCGGACAGCACCAGCACTTCTTCCGAAAGCACGGGAGAAGCGGAGATCAGATCCACAGGCCCCAACGGGGAGACGGCGGTAAACGCTGACACCCTGAGCCTGACCGACGAGCAGAAGGAAGAGATCCGGGGCATGGGCCTGACGGCCGCGATTTCCATGCACTACGGCGGAAATGACTGGGCAACCGCACAGATCCAGGGTCTGACCGATACCTTTGAGGATCTGGGCATCGAACTGCTGACCACCACAGACGCCAACTTCTCTGCAGAGCAGCAGGTGTCTGACATCGAGAACATCATGACCCTTGATCCGGATATCCTGATCTCCATCCCGGTGGATGCCACCGCATCCGCGGATGCTTATATGAGAGCGGCAGAGGCCGGAATCACCATCGTATTCATGGACAACTGCCCGGTGGGCATGACTGCCGGAGAGGACTATGTGTCCGTAGTATCCGCAGATAACTATGGCAACGGCTGCATCGCCGCTGAAATCCTGGGCGAAACTCTGGGCGGTGAAGGCGATGTCGGAATGGTATATTATGATGCTGATTTCTTCGTATCCAATCAGAGAGATCAGGGCTTCAAGGATACCATGGCTGAGAAGTACCCGGATATCAATATTGTAACCGAGCAGGGCTTCACCGATGAGAACGGCTGCTCCGAGCAGGGCGACGCGATCCTGACTCAGTATCCGAACATCAACGGTATCTATGCAAGCTGGGATATCCCGATGGAAGGTGTGCTTTCATCTGTAAGAGCTGCCGGTATGGAAGGCCAGATCGCTCTGACCACCATCGACCTGGGCAACAACATTGCTCTGGAGATTGCCAACGGAACCGTAGCAGGTCTGGGCGCACAGATGCCGTATGACCAGGGCGTTGCCGAGGCGACTCTGGCAGCCATGTCCATCCTCGGAGAGGAATGTCCCTCTTATGTAGCCGTTCCGGCAAAACGTGTGGATTCCGAGAACGTTCTGGATGCGTATGAGGATGTATACCATACAGAAGCACCGGATTGGCTGGTAAGCGCGAAAAACGGAGAAGATGTAGACGCCAGCGCTATTCAGTAAATGATTTCCTGACGGCGGGAGGCCTGAGAAATGCCGCAAGACATATCCTCAGGCCTCGTGCCTTCTGACAGGCCGGAATATCCGGCATCATTAAACAGAGCGGGTGAAAAAATGGATAATATTGTTTTAAAAATGGAGGGGATCTGCAAGACATTCGGGGAAGCCAGAGTTCTGAAGAGCGTGGATTTTGAACTGGCACACGGAGAGGTTCATGCGCTGGTCGGCGGAAACGGAGCCGGAAAGTCTACGCTGATGAAGATCATGACAGGCGTATACACCCTGGATGAAGGCAAAATTTTTGTAAATGGCGAGCAGAAGAAGATCGCCAAACCCAACGATGCCAAGGAATGCGGAATCGCCATGATTTTCCAGGAAATGTCCCTGGTCAATACCCAGACCGTGGCGGAAAACATTTTCCTGGGAGCAGAGCTCAGCAAGGGCGGCATGCTCAACAAGGCGGAGATGAACCGCCGGGCGAAAGAGGTGCTGGAGAAGCTGGGCATTGAACTGGAACCCACCGTACGGGTCGGGGATCTGAGCGTGGGAATGAGCCAGATGGTGGAGATCGCCAAGGCCGTTTCCAAGGACGCGAAAATACTCATTTTTGATGAGCCCACCGCGGCTCTTTCCGATTCGGAAACCGTCCGGCTGTTCCAGCTGATCGAGCAGCTGAAAAAAGAAGGGGTTTCCATCGTCTATATCTCTCACCGGATGAATGAGATCCTCCAGATCGCGGACCGGATCACGATCCTGAAGGACGGCGAGCATGTGATCACAGCCGACATGAAGGAAATGACTCTGGAAAAAATCGTTTCCTATATGATGGGCGGCGAGCAGAAGGAAGATACAAAATTCGCCTGGGTGGAGCGTTCCTATGATGAGAGTGCGGACGACCTCCTGACGGTGAAACATCTGAAGATCAACAGTAAGATTGCGGACATCAATTTTTCTCTGAAGCCGGGAGAAATCCTGGGCTTTGCCGGCCTGATGGGAAGCGGCCGGACCGAGATTCTGGAGACGCTGTTCGGCATCCGGCAGAAACGGGGCGGATCAGTTCTTCTGAACGGACAGGAAATTGTCAATAAAAACTCGAAGCAGGCGGTTCGGAACGGTTTCGCGCTGATTCCGGAGGACCGCAGAAAAGAAGGCCTGGTACTGATCCATTCGATTCTGGACAATGCCATGCTGCCCGTGTGGGACCGCACGACCAGCGGAAAGATCTTTAACGACAGAAAAAAAGCCGCCGAGACGGTAAAGGGCAACATCAGCGACCTGGGCATCGTCTGCGCGGGCATGGGGCAGAGGATCGGCCTTCTTTCAGGAGGAAACCAGCAGAAGGTGGTAATCGCCAAATGGCTGAATTCCAGTCCCAAGGTTATCATGCTGGATGAGCCTACGGCCGGAGTGGATATCGGCGCAAAGGGTGAAATACTGAAGATCATAAGAGAGCTGGCGGATCAGGGGATCGGCGTTCTGTTCGTTTCCTCGGAGCTGACGGAAATGATGGCAATCTGTGACCGTATCATTACAATTTTCGACGGAAGAATAACCGGTGAAATCAAGAGAAAAGAAATCAAGAATGAGGAGGAATTACAGAATGCAATCCAAAGGAGCTAAAAGATCCATACAGCTTAGCCAGTATATGGTTTATATCGTCCTTGCCGTGGTTTTTGTCCTGTTCACGATCGTACTGAACAACAAAGGCTTTGCCACTCCCCAGAACCTGCTGAACATTCTCCGGCAGACGGCCATGATTTCCGTTATGGCAGTGGGCGGCACCTTTGTGATCGGCGCGGGCCAGATCGACCTGACCGTGGGATCCAACGCGGCCATGAGCGCCATGATCGCGGCCATGACCCTGCAGGCCACCAACAGCATTTTCCTGGCGCTGGTTCTGGCCCTGGGCTTCGGCGTGCTGGTAGGAGTTGTCAACGGCCTTCTGGTTACCAGACTGGGACTTCCGTCCTTCCTGGCTACCCTGGGTATGATGCAGGCGGTAAGAGGACTTGCCATGTGGGTAACTGATACGGCGGCGGTGCCGATCAGCAACAAGACCTTCAATACCGTATTCGGAACCGGATACGTGGGACCGGTGTCGGTTCTGATCATCTGGACCGTCATCTTCTATATTTTCGGCTATATTCTTTTCAATAAGACGCGTTTCGGAAAATATGCGCTGGCCATCGGCGGAAATGAGACGTCAGCCATCTATTCCGGTATCAAGACGAAGATGATCAAGCTCTACATCTTCATGTTCTCCGGCGCGATGTCTGCATTCGCAGGTATCATGTACGCAGGACGTATGCAGTCCGGAAGATATTCCTTCGGTGACGGCGATGAGATGTCCGTGATCGCGGCAGTCGTACTGGGCGGCGCGTCCATGGCAGGCGGTACCGGCTCCATGATCGGAGCCCTGGTAGGTTCTATCCTGATGGGCGTCATCAGCAACGCGCTGGTGCTGGGCGGACTTTCCTCCGCACAGCAGCAGATCGTCAACGGTCTGATCATTATCGCGGCCGTAGCCCTGAGTAATCTGGGCCAGAGAAAAAACAGATCCAAATAAAACAAAAATAAAGGAGGAACAATCATGTCAGTGAAAAAATTAAACGTAGGCCTGGTAGGCGCGGGATTTATGGGCAAGGCCCATGTGGTAGCGTACAGCAATATGCCGAAGCTGTTCTGGCCGGCGCCGTTCTATCCGGTATTCAAGACCGTATGCGACATCGTACCGGAGATCGCCGAGGACGCAAAAGAGAGATTCGGCTTTGAGAAATGCTGCACCGATTACATGGATATCATCAATGATCCCGAAATCGACATCGTCAGCATCTGCACGCCCAACAACGTTCACGCTGAGGTTGCCATCGCCGCTCTGAACGCAGGCAAGCACGTTCTCTGCGAGAAGCCCATCTCCGCTACGACGGAAGAGGCAAAGGCCATGGCAGAGGCTGCAGCAAAGGCTGCTGAAAAAGGCGTTGTTTCCATGTGTGCATATCAGTACCGCCGCGTACCGGCCATTGATGAGGCGAAGAAGATCATCGAGTCCGGAGCGATCGGAGAGCTGACCAACGTAAGAACCCAGTATCTGCAGAGCTGGTCCGCAGATCCCTCTTCTCCGCTGTCCTGGAGATTTGAGAAGAAGACCGCAGGCTCCGGTACTCTGGGGGATATCGCTACTCATGCCATGGATATCGCACAGTATCTGGCAGGCGACATCACCGAGCTGGTATCTATCGTTAAGACGTACATCAAGGAAAGACCGGTTCAGGAAGGCGGCGTAGATCTGCTGGGAACCGTTAAGCTGGGACCGGATGCCAAGAAGAAACCGGTAGATGTGGATGACGAAGTATCCATCCTGTGCAAATACGCCGGCGGCGCGGTAGGAAGCGTAGAGGCAACCCGTATGGCATGGGGACGCAACAACTATATCACCGTGGAAGCACACGGAACAAAGGGAAGCATCACCTGGAAGTACGAGCGCCTGAACGAGCTGGAAGTATGCTACGGCATGGATGACAAGGACGGCGAGCGCGGATTCAAGAAGATCTACACCGGTCCGGCCAATCCCCACGGCGATGTTACCTGGAATATCCCCGGCATGAACATCGGCTACGGCGAACTGAAAGCCATCGAAATCTATGAGTTTGGAAAAGCCATCGTGGAAGGCTATCAGCCCACCACCAATTTCCAGGTAGGCTATCAGCTTGACAGAGTCTGCGACGCGATTCTGGAGTCCGCTGAGAAGCATGCGTGGGTAACCGTAAAATAATACGGAGGAACAGTTTATGAAATTAGGATTTGTCAGTGCAATCCTGGATCAGAGCAGCTATGAGGAAATGATGGACACAGCCTCCGCACTGGGCTTCCAGTGCGTGGAGGTGGCCTGCTGGCCTCAGGGCAAGGCGGAAAGACGCTATGCCGGCGTCTCCCACATCGACGTGGAGAGGGTGCTGGAGGACAGCGCGTATGCGGCGCATATCCTGGATTACGCGAAGGAAAAGGGCGTTGAGATCTCGGCGCTGGCCTTCTATCCCAATACCATGGACGGCAATCTGGAAAAGAGAACCGCGGCCGTGGAGCACCTGAAGAACGTCATCCGCGCCAGCGCAAAGCTGGGAATCGGGCTGGTGACTACCTTTATCGGACGCGATCAGGTGAAGACAGTGGAGGAGAATCTGGAGCTGGTGAAGGAAGTGTGGCCGCCGATTCTTGAGACGGCGGAGCAGGAAAAGGTAAAGATCGCCATTGAAAACTGCCCCATGCTGTTCGGGCCGGATCAGTGGCCGGGCGGACAGAACCTGATGACCACGCCGGCGATCTGGAAGAAGGTATTTGAGATCCTTCCCAGCGCCAATCTGGGCATCAACTATGACCCGTCACACTTTGTATGGCAGATGATCGACTACATCAAGCCGATCTACGAGTTTAAAGACAAAATTTTCCATGTGCATTATAAGGATATCAAGCTGTATCCGGACCGCCTGAACCAGGTGGGCATCATGGCCTATCCGCTGGATTTCATGTCTCCCAAGCTGCCTGGCCTGGGTGATGTGGACTGGGGGAAATATGTCAGCGCGCTGACCGATATCGGCTATGACGGATATACCTGTATCGAGGTGGAGGACAAGGCGTTCGAGGGCAGCAGCGAGAAGGTGCTGGACAGCCTGAAGCTCAGCAAGCGGTACATGGAGCAGTTTGTAATCTGAAAAATCAACAGCTACGAGGGGCGGATTTATGATTAGAGCAGGAATTATCGGCTTTGGCTATATGGGCCATTTCCACTGGAACAAAATGAAACAGAGGGAAGACAGAATCCTTCCCGTCGCAGTGTATGATACAGATGAGGGGAAGAGAAACGAAGCGTCTTCGGAGGGCATGACGCCCTACGACAGCCTGGAAAAATTTCTGGCGTCGGACATTGACCTGGTGATTATTTCCACGCCGAATCAGTGGCATAAACAGTATGCGGTGGCCGCCATGCAGGCGGGAAAACACGTCCTCTGTGAAAAGCCTGTAGCCATGAACGCGGCGGAGATGCAGGAAATCCTGGAATGTCAGCGGGCGACCGGGCAGATTTTCACCGTGCATCACCAGAGGCGTCACGACTGTGATTTTCAGGTGGTGTCTCAGGTGATCGCCTCCGGGAAGATCGGAAATGTTACGACCATCGAATCCCGCGTTATGGGCGAGAGAGGCGTCTGTTTCGGCTGGCGCGCCGATCCGGAGAGCGGAGGCGGCATGCTGTACGACTGGGGCGTTCATCTGATCGACCAGATTCTTCGGCTTTTCCAGGGGCAGACGGTAGAATATGTGTATGCGCGGCTGATGAGCATTCTGACGCCGGCGGTGGACGACTATTTTGAGCTGACGCTGGGCTTCCGCAATAACGTCTGTGCAAAGCTCCTGGTCTGCACCTTTGCGCTGGAAAAGCTGCCGCGGTGGTTTGTATTCGGCGACAGGGGCACGCTGAAGCTGGAGGACTTTACCGGGGAAACCGGCGGAGCGGCCCATATCCGCGGGGAGGTTACGGGCTTTGACAGCGTTCTGGGCAAGAAAAACCTGGGGCCCAGCCGGACCATGGCTCCGCTGGAGCCGGAATTCCTGGAGCGGATTGAGCTTCCGAAGCCGGCGGACGAAACCTTTGGCTTCTGGGATAATCTGCTGGATGCGCTGGAAGGAAAGCGCGAGGTAGAGGTGAAGCCGGAGGAAATGGTTCGCGTCATGGAGGTCGTGGATGCGGCGTTCCAGTCGGCGAAGGAAAATAGAGTAGTAGAAAAGC
>DVJR01000058.1 GCA_018716575.1 Candidatus Scatomonas merdavium
TCTGTGGCGGTCGTGCCCGCGATCAGGATGGAGTGATCCGGATGCGCCAGAATCGCTTCTGCCACAGGCTTCAGCGCTTCCTTTGCCTGGGCCTCGTCGATGAAGATGGCTTCGTTAATGACGAATTTTATCTGCGTTTCGTTGATCTCAAAAGGCGTCTCAAACACCAGATCCGGCTTTTCCTCTTTGGCAGAGGGGTGTATGTTCAGAATGTAATCCACCTGGGCGCGTCCGTAGGCCGGCGTCAGCGCGATATAGTACGTTGTATCCGGCTTTAGCCCTTCTGTCGAAAGGGTGACCGCCTGGCCGTCGTTTCTTGCTCTTTCATAGGCAAGCTCATTTCCGTATTCGTCATACAGATATCCCATCAGGTCGTTGGAACCGGCCAGCGTATTTGCAAATGAAATTTTATAGGTAGTATTTTCCAGATTCTCTGTGGTGAATGCAAACCATGAATTGCCGTAATCCCGCAGAGTCCCCGTCACATTCAGATCCATGGGGAGCTGAATCGCATTGGTCGGGTTTGTGCCGGGCACGACTACCGTTCCGTCCTCCGTGATTGTCGAGCCTACGGCTTCCGACAGAGTGCCGGCCGTTTTGTAAGCGGTACTGGTCTCGTTGGGATTCTTCACAAGGAGCGAATAATCCATGGACACGCCGCCGTAGGCCGGCGTCAGGCATACATAATAAGTGGTGTCGGGGCTTAGCTGATCCGTGCTGATTGTCTTTGGGACGCCGTCCTCCTTTGCTCTGCCGTAATACAGCTCCTCTCCGTCTGAATCGTAAAGATATACCATGATTGCGTTTCCGTCCGGAGAAGCGTTGATGAGGGTAATATTGTAGGTGGCTCCGGCTTCCTGACCTGTGGAAAATGAAAACCATGCGTAGGTATGGGCGTCGATGGTTCCCTGCATTCTGGTACCGAGAGGGATCGGCAGGGCGTCGAGCTGGGTCGTTCCCGGAGTGATGGCGCTGTCCGCCGTGCCGGATGCAGAACCATCGGTTTCCTCCGGTGTTTCCTGGCTGTCCGCGCTGCTTTCTGCGGACGCGCCGCTTTCGGAGCTGCTTTCCTCCTCCTGCGCCTCTGTATCCAGCGCCGGCGTCGGCTCTCCCGAGACGACCGGTTTTTCTTCCGGCGTACTGACCGTGGAAAGACTCTGTGAAGAGAGTGATGCGGCTGGCTCCGGTTTCGCGCATGCGGCGAGGGAGATCGTGCTGACAAGAGCACACATCAGAATCACTGTTTTTCGTTTCATATTCATACCTCCTGTTGATCTATCATCTGTTTTCCGGTTCCTTCATTGCTTAGACAGGATAATAAGGAAAAAAGTTTTAAACGAACGAAAATATTATAGCCGACATCCTGGGATTTTTCCATAGCTTTCGGGGCGTGTCGGGGGAAAAATAAAAAAATTGAAAAAAATTTTATTTTTTTAAAACTTTTTTGCAACCCGCCCTGTCCAGGTAGTAAAGAAAGGGAGGACAAAACAAAATGAAACAGTGTGAACACGGACATTTTTACGATGAAACGAGATTTGCAGCCTGCCCCTACTGCAGGGACGATGCAGCGGGAGCCGGAGGAAGCGAAGGAACGGCCGGGAAAACCGTAGCGGCGTTCAGGAGCAGCAGCACGCCGCCTGCGGACGAGGGAAAAACCGTGGGAATTATTCAGAAAAAAATCGGTATCGACCCTGCCGTGGGATTTCTGATCTGCATAGAAGGACCGGATCGTGGAGCGGACTACCGGCTCGTGGCCGGACGTAACTTCATCGGCAGGCTGCCGTCCATGGATGTGGCGCTGACGGCAGACAATACGGTATCACGGGACGGCCACGCACTTGTGACCTATGATGCAAAATATAATCGGTTTTCCCTGCTGCCCGGTCAGAGCAGGGGGATTACCTACTGCAACGGCGAACAGGTGGAGCTGCCCCGGCCGCTGGATGCTTACGATGTGATTGAGGTGGGAAAAAGCCGCCTTCTGTTTCTGCCGCTGTGCGGAGAGAAATTTCAGTGGACGGAGAACGGGGAATGAAAAAGGAAAGAACATGGTTCCGGCGCAGCCCCGGCAGGAAAAGGAAAGAACAGAAGGAACCGGAAACCATAGCACCGGAAGCGCTGCCGGCGCTGGAGGCTGCCAATCTGCAGGGACTGGGGAATCGGACGGAGCAGCAGGATGCTTTCGGTGTATCGCCTCTGGAACGGTATGAAAGCGACGGACTTCTGGCAGTCCTGTGCGACGGTATGGGAGGCATGGCGGAAGGAGGGCGGATTGCGGCGGAGACCGTAGAAGAGCTGCTGGGCGCGTTTCCGGAGATGAAGGAGACGGATATGGAGCCGTGGCTGCGCCGGCGCAGCGGCCGTGTATACCGGCAGTTCCGTGGCTGCGGCGGCACAACGCTGGTGGGTGTCATGCTGAAAGGCAGAATGCTTTCCTTCTGGTGCGCGGGTGACAGCGACCTGCTTCTGCTCCGGGAGGGCGTGCTTTACAGCCTGAATACCCGGCAGGAATTCCGAAACGAGCTGGTGCTGCGAGCGCTGGCCGGGGCCTTTCCGCTGGAGGAGGCCTTTCGGGATGGCCAGGCGGGAGCTCTTTCGGAGTATATCGGAAAGGAAGAGGTGTGCAGCGACCGCACGCGCATCGCCTTTCCACTGCAGCCGGAGGACGCGCTGCTGCTTTGCTCTGACGGCGTGAGCGATACGCTGACGCCGGTGCAGCTTGGCCGCGCCATGGCCCTGCCGCCTCAGGCCTGCTGTGAAAAAATAGAAGAAGACATCCGGAAGGCCGCCAGGCCGAATCAGGATAATTATACCGCTATTCTTTTGAAATATCATGGAAAAGGAGAACGTAACAGATGAAAATGAAAAAAATAACATTCAGACGGTTGATTTCAATACTGCTGCTCGCGGCGGGAGCTGTATCGCTGTTTTTCGGTATCCGCAGCTTCGGCGGAAGCGGTATCGGCAAACCCTACGATGCCAGACAGGGCATTGTGCTGGTTCGGGCGATGGTCAGCAACGGACAGAGTGTTACAGGCGGCCAGGGAACAGGATGGGCCGTGGGCGCTCCCGGGCAGCAGGTGGAGTATATCGTGACCAACGGCCATGTGGTCGAGGCGGCCTATGCCCTTCCGCAGCAGAGCAGCGCGTACACCGGTGAGGTACAGGTGATTTTCAGCCAGGCGGAAAAGGATTACGTCACCGCTGAAGTGGTCTATTATTCCGCGCCTGAGGAAAAGGATCTTGCCATTTTGAAGCTCCCGGCTCCGACGGACAAGCGGGCGCCCCTCTCCATCCGTCCCTCGGACGACGTGGAAATCGGCGAGAACGCCTGGGCGCTGGGATATCCGGGCATTACCTCACAGAATCAGCAGTACAGTACCTACGATCCGGAGGATGCCACGCTGACCCAGGGCGTCATCAGCAAGCGTAACCGGCCCGCCGGTGTGGACTATGAAGCCTTCCAGATTGATACCTATATCAACCATGGCAATTCCGGAGGCCCGCTGCTGGATGAAAAGGGAAATGTCATCGGGATCACGACCAGCGGAATTTCCTACGATGGCGTCAGTATGGAAGGGGTCAACTATGCGATCATCGCCGACGAGCTGACAAGGATTCTGGACAGCGAGGGGATTCCGTATACGCCGGCGGACACCGGAAGCTTCCGCAGCGGATTCGTGCTGCTGCCCCTCGGCATTCTGCTGCTGGCAGGCGGAGCCTTTCTCCTGCTGCGCGGTCTGCATGGCGACAGGGCTGCGGACACTTCCGGCACAGCGGGACGGAAAGCGGGAAGCGCTTTTGCAGCCATAGGAAAAAGAGCAGGGGGCGCTTTCGGGACAGAAGCCAGGAACAGCGGACATACCTCCCTCGGCCGTGCCGTGCTGCGCGGCGTGGCAGGAAAGTACGCGGGCCAGAGCTTTGTGATCCCCAAAGAGGGGATTGTGCTCGGACGCGACACTGCCTCCTGCAACATCGTTTTCGATGCGGCTACGCCCGGCATCAGCCGCCGCCACTGCCGGATCGTCTGCAGCCCGGCGGAAAACTGCTTCTGGCTGACGGATCTGGGATCGTCCTACGGCACTTTTGCAGGCGGCAGGAAGCTGGCGGTCAATACGCCGGAGAAACTGGCTTCCGGAGACATCTTCAGCCTCTGTGACAGCGCCAACTGTTTTTCCGTATCTCTGGAGTAACGGTATGAACGGGTATTGTCTGAGAAACGGAAGGCTCCTGGAGGCGTGCCCGGAGGATATGAGGCAGTGCAGCCCGGAGGCGGCCTTCCTTCTGGCGGCGGACGGAGAGCTGCGGCCTTTGGAGCTACGGCCCTTCTCTCCGCCGGAGCTGGGAGAAGGAGAGGGGCTTCTGCTGTACGGCGGGGAATTCCGGGTAGAGCCCCTGGAGATACAGATTGAATTTATGAAAGCGGTAAGCGCGGAGAAATGGCTGGAGGCGCTGGTCCTGCGCCATGTGGAACGGGCGCGGGACGCGGTGCCGGAGCTTTGGGCGCTGGCTGTGATGAAGGAGGTATACGAATGAATCCGGAACGAATCTGTTACGGTTGTTTTCAGGAAAAGGAGCCTGGGAAATTCTGTCCGCACTGCGGATTTCATGAAAAGGAGGAGCAGCCCTATCTGGCCCTGCCCCTGGGAACGATTTTGAACGGCCGCTATATGACGGGAAAGGTGCTGGGCATCGGCGGCTTCGGCATTACTTATTTAGGATACGATCTGACGCTGGATATCCGGGTGGCTATTAAGGAATACATGCCCTCAGCCTTTGCGACGAGGCATTCTGACCGCTATCAGGTCACGCTGACCGGGAAAACCGATGCGGATTACCAAAACGGCATGAAACGCTTTCTGGACGAGGCTAAGATTCTCGCCAAGCTTCAGAATACGCCGAACATTGTCACTGTACAGAACTATTTTCAGGAAAATAATACGGCCTATTTCGTAATGGAATATGTTGAGGGCGTGAATTTGAAAACCTATCTGTCCTCTCAGGGCGGGAGAGTTTCATGGGAGAGGGCGCTGGAGCTGCTGGTACCCGTGATGAAGGCTCTGACCCAGGTTCACGCGCAGAATATTCTGCACCGGGATATCAGTCCGGATAATATCTGCATCACCCCCGGCGGCGAAAGCCGCCTGCTGGATTTCGGCGCCGCGCGGTTTGCAGTCGGAGACGGGAAAAGCGTATCTGTCATCCTGAAGCACGGATATGCGCCGGAGGAACAGTATTCCAGCCATGGCAACCAGGGTCCCTGGACAGATGTTTATGCTATGGGAGCGACGCTGTACCGCTGCATCACCGGCGTTCTGCCGCCGGACGCGGTGGAGCGGATGCACGGCGATACGCTGAAAGCGCCGTCAAAGCTGGGAATCGCCGTTCCGGAAAATGTGGAGAAAGCTGTTCTGAAGGCCCTGTCTGTCCGGATCGAGGACCGGTTCCGGGATATGGACTCCTTCATCGCCGCGCTGACCTCCCCGGCGCAGGCTTCTGCTTCAGCCGAGTTCCGCAGACGGCAGACGGATGAGAAAAAGGAGATCTCCGCCTGGCAGGAAGCGCCGGATATGGAAAGGACTGCAGCTGCCCGTCCTGCCTCCGCTTCCCGGAGCAGCTTTCTGTCGCGGCTGAAGGTCAGCCCCGTACGGCTCGGCCTGCTGGGCGGAGGGATGGCGGCGGCTGTTCTCCTGTGCGTTTGCCTGTCGGGCTTTTTTTCGGCGGGAAACGCCGGGAGGGAAAGCAGTTCTGATACAGGGGCCACAGCCTGGTCAGGAACACAGGAGGGCGGTTTCGGAGAGACAGAGGTGCCGCAGCAGGGTCAGAACGGGGAAGAGGCGCAGGATTCTCAGCAGAGCCAGAGCGGGGAAGGAGCGGAAAGTCCGCAGCAGAACCAGGGCGGGGAGGAGACGGGCAGCGGCGCTTTGGAGAGCGGAATGGTTTCCTGGGAGCTGAACGGCCTGAATGCTTCGATACAGCTTCCGGAGACTTATTCCGCGTCGGAGGAAGGCTGGCTTTTCACGGACCGGGAAGCAGGAAGCGTTATTCTGGCGGATTACCGCGTGGATTTTTCCGTTCCTGTGTATTCGATGAACGATGTGGCGGAGAATGTGGAAACGGTAGCTGCCTGGAGCGCGGAATGGATGCAGTATTCCGATTATGAAATCCTCGATGCGGGCGGCTGCACCATTGGAGGCCGGGCCGCCTTCCAGATCTTCACAGAAAGCCGGGGCGGGGGCTCTGCGGCCGAAAATATGCTCATCACAACGATAGAAGGAGACAGCGGGTTCGGCTGTTACCTGATTCTTGCCCTGTACCCGGCAGGCAGCCCGGAGGAGGAGACGGAGATCAGGGAGATTGCCGCTTCCTTCCGGAGCGGAGGCCCGGTGGAGCTTCCTTACAGCTGCTATTATGATGAGGAGGCCGGCATTCAGATTATCATTGACGACCGTCTGGCCGGAGGCGGAGTTGAGACTTCCGGGACAGAGCTCATTCTCTATCCGACAGAAGCGGCCAGAGAGGCCGGAGCCGGCAATCTGGATTCCGGCAGCGCCGGGATGGTGGAGACCGGAAACGCCGGCTTTCTGGGAATGAGCGCACCGCAGGAAATACTGGACGGTTTTTCCGGCATGCTTCAGGCCAGCGGAGCGGCGCCTGGCGAGACGTATACCGTTTCACGGGGCGGATACGAATGGCTCTGTCAGGATTATACGATGCAGGACCATTCCTTCAGCTGTGCTTCTGCCATAATTGACGGACAGTGCTATTTTGCATACTGCATGTGGACTTCTGCCAACAGTGAGGCGGTGATTTCTATGTATCAGGCGGTGATGGATACTCTGAGACCCTTATAAAGATGTTGTATGAAAACGATTCCTATTTTTATCAGAAGAAAGGTGGTTTATAATTATGAAGCGATACGGTATTTTTGCCCTGGCTGTCCTGACTGTGGCGGCTGCGATGGCGCCCTGCGACGCGCTGGCGGAGACGCCGGCGGAAGCATATGCGTATGTGCATGGGATGTCCGATGGGCCGGAAGCAGGCCCTGAGGGAATGGATCAGGCGGCGGTGCTGCCGGAGGAAGCAGAGCTTCGGGAGGCGCGCCTCCTGAATTCTGAGATCCGTTATTCCGGAGAAAGGACAGGAAATGCGGTGCTGCATTTCCAGAACGGAACCGGCGGCAGCGCGGTCCGGGAAATTACGGCGGTTAAATTTGCTCACAGAGGCAGTGACGGCTATATCAGCTATTCCACGCTTTGCGCCTCTGACGGCGATTTTACGTATGATCTGGAAAAGGGGGAAATTTATATTCAGAATGCTTCTCTGTTCCGGATGTCTCCGGGCCGGGACGTCTATTACGGCTGCATGGATTA
>DVJR01000059.1 GCA_018716575.1 Candidatus Scatomonas merdavium
TTCTCCGGATAGCCCGAACGCTTCGTCATGGACGGCGTTCCGCAGCCATATCCCAGCACAGTTCCCATATTCTTCAGATTCAAATATCGTACCAGGGTATTGTAATGTGCTTCCAGCGCCTCAAATGTCCAGTCATCGCTGTTCCAGGCAGCGGCGATCAGCGCAGAGCGCATTCCCTTTCGCTGAATGCTGCTGTTGAACGCGCAGAAACGGTCGATTACCGTCTTTAACTGGGCGGACATGCCGTAATAATAGAGAGGCGTGACGAACACCATCATATCTGCTTCCAGCACAGCCGCGCGGATCTCATCCATCCCATCCTTCTGGGCGCAGGGCCCCTCATAGCCGCAGTGTATGCAGCCGGTACACGGATGAACGCCGGCATGGGCCGCGTCGATAACCCGCACCGTATGACCCGCTTCCTCCGCTCCCCGGATAAAATTCTCCGCCAGCAGATTGGAAGAGCCATGTCTGTTGGGGCTTCCTTCCAGAACTACAATCTTCATTTTTCAGCGCTCCCTTCAACCTTCTGATTTCCTACGGACCACACGTGGCTTTCCTTTGCTGCCGCCGGCGTGTTCTGGGCCATGACGCCCACCAGCCTGTGCGGCACGTAGGGCTCCTCCAGATATGCTGTCTCGCTGTCTGTCAGCTCCAGCTCCACAGCCTTTGCCGCTCCTTCCACATGGCTTTCCTTCGTCGCTCCCGCCACCGGAGCCGTCACCTTCGTCAGAAGCCATGCCAGTGAAATTTCCGTCATGGACACGCCGCGGCGGTCTGCCAGCTCTGCCACTCTGTGAATGATCACGTTGTCCTGCTCTGCCGTAGCGTCGTATTTGAACCGCGCATAGCTGTCCTCCTGAAACCGCTTTGTCGTCTCGCCGGGCCGCCTGGAAAGACGTCCGCCGGCCAGAGCGCTGTAGGGCGTCATGGCGATATTGTCCTCGGCGCACAGCTTCGCCATCTCCCGTTCTTCTTCACGGAAAATCAAATTATAATGCCCCTGCACCGACACAAATTTCGCAAATCCCTCTTTTTCCGCCAGGGCGTTGGCCTTGGCAAGCTGCCAGGCAAAGCAGTTGGAGATCCCGATATAACGGGCTTTTCCCTCTTTTACAACCCGGTTCAGACCGTCCATGACGTCATAAAGCGGCGTCGCGTAATCCCACATATGATAAATATACAGATCCACATGGTCCATTCCCAGATTTCTGAGGCTGGTATCCATGAGCTTCTCAATATGCTGCTGCCCGGTGACGCCCGCTTCGATCTCTTCCGGCGTGCGGGGCAGGAATTTCGTCGCCACCACCACTTCATCACGGCGGGCAAAATCCCGCAGGGCGCGGCCCAGATACTGCTCGCTGGTGCCGCTCTGGTACCCCACGGCAGTATCAAAGAAATTGATGCCCAGCTCCAGCCCTTTTCTGATGATTTTCCGGGAATGCTCTTCATCCACCGTCCAACTGTGCTGCCCGTTTCCTGCGTCTCCGAATCCCATGCAGCCCATGCAGATGCGGGATACGTTCAGCTCTGAATTTCCAAGTTTCGTATACTTCATATTCCTTCCTCCTGTTCGCTGTTCCGGCCGGATACATTATCCCGGTTCATATTCCGGAGCGCCCCGCACTCCCTGCCGCACGTCCATACGCCATTCCTGCCATTTCATCCCATTTTCTTCCAGCCAGCGCGCCGCTTTTTCTCCGAGCGCCTCCCCGCCGCCGCTGATCACGCTTAACGGTTCCCGCACATCTGCTTTCGGACAGAGCCGCGCCACATCCCGCCGCATATTTCCCGGCACGCCGCCGCAGTGAGAGCAAAAAGGCATCACGGTTTTTCCCGACAGACATGCACTTTCCGATTACGCTTCCGGTCCGGAGATATTCATATGTAGGCATTTCAAACAGCACCGGCTGCAGAGCGCGGTAGTTGATTTTGCCCGAGGGTGTCAGCACGCTCTCTTCCGCATAGGTATTATCGATTTTGCAGATAAAACTTTCAAAGCCGTCCGTCACATAGATGTCGTCTACCGTACATTCCATAACCACAGGAGCTTCCATAATCATCGGCACGCCGCTTTCGCTGACCGTGCAGTCAAACAGCTCCGATTTGTCCTCCTTCGCGCCGCTGACGCAGCCTGCGTGATCCGCCCTGGGAAGCATCGTTTCATCCACAATATTAATGGACAGCCGGTTCGTTTCCTTAATACCCTGATTGGTGTAATGCGTCCGGGCAAGGCTGACCATCACCCGGTCATGGCCGATGATCCCGACATGTCCCACAAGCACCCAGTTGGGTTTTCCGTTTACCATGGTTCCCACGACCACCAGCGGCGTAGGATACAGAGCCAGAATGTTGCCAATGTTTTTCTTCATTTTCATATACCTCCATCTGGCTTTATTGTAGCATTCCGTTTTTTCCACGGCCAATGCTTAGAATTCATCGGTTATCATTGGGAAAACGTATGGAAAACGTCCCATAAGAGAAACAGAGCAGGAAAAATGCAAGTCATAACGCTTTCTTCTTTTAAATCAACGTCAGTAATCCTGGCACCGGTATAATCTTACTCGTCAAGCATCAGTTTCCCTGCTCTTGCCTTCGCTTGTAACCGGGCAAGCTGTTCTTTCTCAACCTGTTGAATACTTTTTTCCGGAGTCGGCAAATCTTCCGGCATCGTACCGCCTATTTTCTCGATGGCACCTCGAACCTCTTTTCCAACTTTATAATGGGTGGACGATGCCGTTTTCGCTCCTTTTATTTCATCTTTTCGCAATTTTTCTTCCGTTTGTGATATTCTGAACAAATTAGCAATAAGTTCTGTACTTCCCATATAATCAAGAATTTTCTGTCCAA
>DVJR01000060.1 GCA_018716575.1 Candidatus Scatomonas merdavium
CCATAACACAGTCATTGACCGGGGAAGGAATAAATTCATACGCTTCATGGCGAAGCGCCGCCAGATAATTTTCTTTCGGTGTCATACCCATTTTCAATACCTCCGTCACATTTTTCCGCGGGCCGCACAGAGCTGTCGCTTCTACATGTTATACAATTATGCGCCTTTGTTTTCTTATCAACAATACCAGTATAAAACAGTAATTTTCATTCGTAAATTGAACAAAGTCATTGACTTTTTTCACGCTTATTATACAATGTATACAATGACATGAGCAGTCTGGAGGACGAAAAAGATGCTGCTTCCGCTTTCCTATCTCATTCACTACATGGGCCCGTATCTGAAGGACTTTCCTTCGCCGGATGAGGGCGCCGACTTTCTCATGAATCCGCCCCGTTTCTACGACGGGGAAAATCTGATCGAGTCCGGCGCGGTCTGCCTCTGCCGAAGCGGCGAACTTTCTCCGGATCTCCGAATGGAGCTGGGATCTCTGCTGATCTGCAGCGGAACGCCTCCGTTCTATCGTTCGGAAAGCGTCTGTATTCTGGCGGATCCGGCTTCCCTGGAGACCGTCAGCAACCTGCTCCATCGCCTTTTCCGGGACGCGGGCCGCTGGGAGGAAAAAATGGCGGAGCTTTCTCTGAACAGGCGGCCGCTCTCTGAACTTCTGTCCGCGGGCGCGGAATATCTGCAGAATCCCATCGGCATCATGAACCCGGAATTTAAAATCGTGGCCGACTACGGCGGAGAGGCCCTGCCGGACACCGACAAAGCGGAGGAAACCGGCGATCTGCAGACAGATACGGTAAATTCGCTGAAAAACGACAGCCTGTACAAAGAAGTCGAACAGTACCGGCGGCCCTTTATTTTTCCCCAAGGCTCGCTTCCGTACCGTTCTCTGTGCGTGAATCTTTTTTATAAAGAGGCTTTTGCGGGAAGGCTCAGCGTGTTAGAATGTAAGAGCAGCCTGCGTCCCTGGGACGGATTTTTTCTGGAAACGCTGAGAAAATATGTGCTGCCCCTGTATACTGCCGTTCAGACGCCCGGCTCTTTTTCCGACCGGCGGAAAGCGCTGACGCGGAAGCTGCTGAAGGGCGAAGCCATGACAGAGCAGGAATTTTTCGCTTTTCTCCGCGAAATGAACTGGCCGGAAAACGGCTCCTATCTCTGCGCCTGCATTTCGCCCAGCGAAGCGGACTTCGCCAATCATACGCTGGATTATTTCGCCAGGGATCTGGAGAGGACCCTGCCCGGAACGCTCTGCGCCGCGTTCTCCGACGAGATCGGCGTGCTGGCCAACCTGGAACAGTATCCGGAGGGGCGCAGCGAATTTGAAGGCTGCCTGGTCTATTCCATCCGGGAATCCAATTTCCGGGCCGGTTTAAGCCGCGTATTCCGGAACCTTCCCGAAGCGTCCTCCGCCTATCGTCAGGCCGGAATCGCCCTGGAAACGGGGCTTCGGCAGAATCCGCAGCTCTGGAAGCATTCCTTCGACGACTACGCGCTGTCCTATCTGATGCAGAGCTGCACCAGGGAGCTGCCCGCCCGTTTCGTCTGCTCTCCTGCCCTCCTTCTGCTGCGGCAGAAAGACCGGGAGACGGGCTCCGATTATTATCATACGCTGAAGGCCTGGCTGGAGCACGGGCAGAACACCGTGCAGACGGCCAAAGACCTCTTCATCCACCGCGGCACTCTGATCTACCGCCTGGATAAAATCAGGGAAATGACGGGGATCGATCTGGATGCCTGGCAGGAACAGATGTATCTTCTGTTCTCCTATCAGCTTCTGGAAGCCCCTGTTTATCATAATTATCGCAATACGCAGTAAGGAGTTATCACATTATGGCATTTGACGGCATAACAGTTGCAAATATCAGGCTGGAGCTGGACCGGGCCCTGACAGGGGGCCGGATCACCAAAATCGCCCAGACGGAAGCAGACGAGCTTCTGATTACCGTAAAAAACAACAGGGAGCAGTACCGCCTGCTCCTGTCTGCCAGCGCTTCTCTGCCGCTGGCTTATCTGACGGAGACTAACAAGCAGGGACCCATGACGGCGCCCAACTTCTGCATGCTGCTGCGGAAGCATATCGGCAGCGGCAGAATTCTCTCCGTCACCCAGCCGGGTCTGGAGAGAATTCTCTGCTTCACCATCGAGCACAGAAATGAGCTGGGCGATCTCTGCCGCAAAAAGCTCATCGTGGAGATCATGGGCAAGCACAGCAATATCATTTTCTGTACCGAGGATGATAAAATTCTGGACTCCATCAAGCATGTGTCCCTGAATATGAGCTCCGTGCGGGAAGTGCTCCCCGGGCGGGATTATTTCATCCCGCAGACACAGAAAAAGGAAAATCCGCTGGAGATCACGGAGGAGCGTTTCTATGAAACCGTGCTGCAGAAGCCTCTGCCCCTGGCAAAAGCCGTCTACACCACCCTTACGGGCTTTTCCCCGCTGATGGCGGAGGAGCTCTGCTACAGAGCGTCCCTGGACGGCGGCCTCCCTACGGATGCCTGCGACGAACCCTCCAGGCTTCATCTGTATCACACCTTCGCGCGGATGATGGAGGATGTCCGGGAGGGGAATTTTTCTCCCGTGATCGTATACCAGGGCCGGGAACCCTTTGAATTCGCCGCCCTGCCGCTGACCCAGTACGGGGACTGCGAAAGCGTTTCCTACGATTCCATTTCCCGCCTGCTGGAGGCCTACTACGCGGACAGGAACCGGATCACCCGCATCCGCCAGAAGTCCACCGATCTCCGGAAGATCGTAGGCACCGCCCTGGAGCGGGAAGCCAAGAAGCTGATCCTGCAGGAAAAGCAGCTGAAGGATACGGAAAAGAAGGATAAATACAGAATCTACGGGGAATTACTGAATACATACGGATACAGCCTGGAGCCGGGAGCAAAGACCCTTTCCGCCGTCAATTATTACAACGGGGAACCGGTACAGATCCCCCTTGACCCCACACTGACGCCGGGAGAAAACGCCAAGAAATACTTTGACCGCTACGGCAAGCTGAAGCGGACCGCAGAGGCGCTGACCACTCAGACAGCGGAGACACGGGACGCCGTCGCTCATCTGGAGAGCATCAGCACGGCGCTGGACATCGCCCGGGATGAAAACGACCTGATCCAGATCCGGGACGAGCTGGCCGACTACGGTTATATCCGCCGCCACAGCCCCTCGGGAAAGAAAAAACAGAAGGCCGTTCCTTCTGCTCCCCTGCACTATATATCCAGCGACGGCTTCGATATCTATGTAGGAAAAAACAATTACCAGAACGAGGAACTGTCCTTTAAAATCGCCTCAGGGAACGACTGGTGGTTCCATGCCAAAAACATGCCTGGCTCTCATGTCATCGTCAGATCCGGCGGGCAGGAGCTTCCCGATTCCACCTTCGAAGAAGCCGGACGGCTGGCGGCGTACTACTCCAGCGGCAGGCAGGCGCCGAAGGTGGAAATTGACTACACGCTGAAGAAAAATCTCCGCAAACCGGGCGGCGCCAAACCGGGATTCGTAGTTTATTATACCAACTACTCTCTGATGGCCGAACCGGATATCAGAAATATAAAGGAATCTTCCTAAAGATTTCACAGAAATTTTCTTTTTTTTTAAAGAACCCTATGCTATACTAATCTACAATATCCGGCATAACCGGCAGGAAAGAAGGCGCGTTGTTACAGGCGCCTCTTTCCCGTATATGGCGGCGCCTGTCCGGCGCTTCCGAAAAAAGTATTACTGCTATAAGCGAGGAAAAATACATGAAACGCCGCAAAGAACAGACCGGACCTCTTATCGTCCGCCGCCCCACCACGCGTTACCAGGCGGATGTGCGTTACGGCCTGACCAGTGAACAGGTGAATGAATACAGGGAGAACGGCTGGGACAACTGTTCCGTAGAGCCGCCTTCCAAAACCACCAAAGAAATCGTCAAGAGCAACCTGCTGACCTACTTCAACCTGATCTTTCTGCTGATCGCTATTCTGCTGATCGCAGTGGGTTCATTTCGGGACCTCACTTTTCTCCCGATTATTATAGCCAATACGCTGATCGGTATCATCCAGGAGCTGAACGCCAAGAAGACCCTGGAGAAGCTCTCCGTGCTGAACGCGCCAAAGGCCCGTGTGGTACGAAATGGAAAAATCAAGACCGTCGCTTCGGATTCCCTGGTGCTGGACGACATCGTAGTGTTCGGAGCCGGAAATCAGATCTGTGCCGACGCCGTTGTGGTAGAGGGTGAAGTATCGGTTAACGAAGCGCTCCTGACAGGAGAATCCGATGAAATCACCAAGAAGCCCGGGGATCATCTGATGTCCGGCAGTTTTATCGTGTCCGGAAACTGCTGCGCCCGTCTGGAGAAGGTGGGGCCGGACTCTTATATCTCCAAGCTGACCATCGCCGCGAAGGCCACCAAGGAAGGCGAACAGTCCGAAATGATCCGTTCGCTTAACAAGCTGGTCAAATTTGTCGGCATCCTGATCATCCCCATCGGGCTGATTCTTTTCGGACAGCAGTATATATTTGCCAAAGCATCTTTCCGGGACAGCATCACCTCCATGGTAGCCGCCGTCATCGGAATGATTCCGGAAGGGCTCTATCTGCTTGCCAGCGTAACCCTGGCCGTCAGCGTTATCCGGCTGTCCATAAAGAAGGTTCTGGTTCACGATATGAAATGTATCGAGACCCTGGCCCGCGTCAACGTCCTCTGCGTGGACAAGACGGGAACCATAACGGAAAACACCATGAAGGTCAGCGATATCGTTCCCCTTCCGGCCTATGACCCTGACGATATGGATCCGCTTGAAGAAATTATCGGTGATTTTGCCGCTGCGCAGGCCTCCGACAACATCACCATGGCCGCACTGAAAGAATATTTCAAAACGCCCCGCGGCCTGCGGCCTGAGAGCGTCACATCCTTCTCCTCGGCCTTTAAGTACAGCAGTGCTACCTTCCCGGACGGCGCCTACGTACTGGGCGCTCCGGAATTTGTTCTGCGTGAGGATTATGAAGAACATAAGGAAGTGATCGAGGAATGGGGCGGAAAGGGTTACCGGGTGCTGGTATTCGGAAAATACAGCGGACATCCGGACGGAAAGGCACTGACCGGAAAGGTAACGCCTTTATGTCTGATCCTGCTGGCAAACCCCATCCGCAAAGATGCTCCGGCTACGTTCCGGTTCTTTGCCGAACAGGGTGTAGAGATCAAGGTCATCTCCGGCGATAACCCTGTCACAGTTTCTGAGGTCGCCAAACAGGCGGGAATCGCCAATGCGGACAAATATATCGACGCCACGACCCTCCGTACTCCGGAGGAAATTCTGAACGCCGTACAGACCTACACGGTATTCGGCCGTGTCACCCCCAATCAGAAACGGCTGTTTGTCAAAGCCCTGAAGGCTGCCGGAAATACTGTTGCCATGACCGGAGACGGGGTCAACGATGTGCTGGCGCTCAAGGACGCCGACTGCTCCGTAGCCATGGCCTCGGGAAGCGACGCCGCCGCACAGGCATCCCAGCTGGTTCTTCTGGAATCAGATTTTGCCCGGATGCCCGACGTAGTAATGGAAGGACGACAGGTTGTCAACAACCTGGAGCGCTCCGGAAGTCTGTTCCTGGTGAAGAATATCTTCTCCCTGCTGATGTCCATGTTTTCCATTATTTTCAGCATCAGCTACCCGCTGGAGCCGTCCCAGATCTCTCTGATCAGTATGTTTACCATCGGCGTGCCCGGATTTTTCCTGTCACAGCTGCCCAATCAGAGTCTGATCCGCGGCCACTTTATTACGAATATTCTCCTGAAGGCTCTGCCCGGCGGACTGACCAATGCCATGGTCATCGGCGCCCTGGTAATCTTCGGAGAGACCTTTAACGTAAGCGCACTGGATATTTCCACAGCTGCAACCATATTGCTGGCTATTGTCGGCTTCATGGTTCTGTATCAGATCAGCAAGCCCCTTGATCTGATACGCGGAATAATTCTGGGTATCTGCATTGCAGGTATGATTTTCTGCGCTATATTCTTAAACGACCTGTTTGCAATCACCGGAATGTCCACCCGCTGTATCATGCTGTTCGTGATGTTCTCCATTGTCACGGAGCCGGTATTCCGTTACCTGTCTCTGCTGGTACGAAAGCTGCGGAAAGTCTACCTGAAGCTGCGGCACAGAGAGAACGAGCTGCAGAACGATGCGGCCTGATGCTTTCTGTAAAACACTGTATCTGAGAAAAATCAAAAGGAGGAAGCGCCTTGGAACCAACCGCCCTGCTTGACATTCTCTCTGTGGCCGAACGGCTGAAATGCGGCACACGGCACTGCTTTACATCCAGCGGCCGGCCGGAAAGCATCGCCGAGCACAGCTGGCGTCTGGCTCTCATGGCACTCCTCCTCCGGGATGAATTTCCGGAAGCAGACATGAACCGTGTCATAGGCATGTGCCTCATACACGATCTGGGCGAGGCCTTCACCGGAGACATTCCTGCATTTCAGAAACAGGAATGCCACCGCGACAGGGAAACACACTCTCTGCGTAACTGGTTCTGCTCTTTCCCGGAGCCTGCAAAGACGGAATTTACAGGTCTTCTGGATGAGATGGAGGCACAGTCCACGGAAGAGGCGAAAATTTATAAGGCCCTGGACAGGCTGGAAGCAGTCATCCAGCACGACGAATCTGACCTGTCCACCTGGATTCCGCTGGAATATGAGCTGCAGTTCACCTACGGCTCTGAAAATGTAAAATTTTCTCCCTATCTGCAGCGCCTGAAGGCGGAAATCGACCGCCGTACCGCAGAAAAAATCTCCTCCGCCGGCACAGATGCCGGTACGAAGGAGATCTGATTTTTCTTGCTGCTGTTTTATTTCTGATTTTCAGCCGCCGCATTGACACAGCGCAGCGCGTTCAGGCTGCGCGGGTAGCCAATGTACGGCAGGCACTGGGAAAGAACTTTGATCAGAAACGCCTTATCGTTTCCGATCCGCATATTCGCGCCTGCATGAGACGTCAGCTGCGGCTCGCAGCCGCCCTGAGCGGCCAGAAAGCAGAAGGTTATCATCTCTCTTTCTTTATAGTCCAGACCCTTTCTCGTATAATAGTCGCCAAAGCAGTTGTCCGACAGCCAGCGGTTGATATGTCTGCTTTCCTCCGGGCCTGACTTTGAAAATCCTCTCATCTGCTCTCCGAAAATATCCACCTGGGTCTGCTCTCCCGCTTCCAGCCGGGTGTCCGGCGTGGTCGTGGCCTGGGGCTCCAGGGGAAGTGATACGCCTCTGGCTTCCAGCGCTTCATTTACCGCAGTCAGGAATGGCCGCACTCTTCCGATTCCCAGATAAGCCGTGGCCTGATAGACGATTTCTTTTACTTCCACAGGCGTCACGCCCAGATTCAGAGCTCCGGGCAGCATTTCCTTAAATTCGTCGATCCCCTGACAGCCCAGCAGAGCTGCCAGAATCGCCATCATCCGGGTGCGTCCGTCCAGATCGTCGTTATTTACAACCTCGTCAAAGGCAAAATTCTCAAAACGCTCCAGGAACTCCGGATCCGTTTCTTCCAGTCCGGCAATCCCATCCGGAAACAGTTTTTTACAATATTCCTCCGCCGCTTTCGTTCTGTTCATCTGCTTTTACCTCCTGTTCATTTCCCATATATGTCATTCCTGCCCGGAGCTCCACTTCCGAAGCTCTTCCTCCGCGTCCTTCACGGCGCTTCCGCGAACCGCCAGCCCTTTCTTTACCACAGCGTCCGGACAGATTCTCCGGATATCCGCTTCGCTGCGCCCCATTCCGCTGCCCTCATGAGTACAGAAGGGACGGATCACCTTTCCTGAAAAATCAAAATGCTCCAGGAACGTAAACACCGGCATGGGCATGGTTCCCCAGTAATTCGGATAGCCCAGATAGACAGTATCATATGCATCCAGACTGTCCGGGTATTCCTTCAGCTCTGGCCTGGCATCCCTTTTCTGGTCGTCCTGGGCCTGGGCGATACATTCATTATAGCCCTCTGCATACTCCAG
>DVJR01000061.1 GCA_018716575.1 Candidatus Scatomonas merdavium
TGGAAGCAAGCCGGCGGTAATTAAAGTAAGAAAAAAAGAAGAACCTGTGGAAAAAGAGCCGGAAGCAGTTATAACAGAATCCGCAGCACCCGCGGAAGAACCGGTGAAAGAGGCCCCGAAAGCACAGGAAAAGCCTGAGAAAAAAGAAAAGATAAAAGCTCCCCGGAAAGAGGGAGGAAAAAAGGAATCTTCCAGAAAAGAAAGCGGACGCAGGGAAGCTCCCAGAAAAGAAGCTCCGAAAGAAGCTCCGGCAAAAGCAGTTTCTCCTGCAAAGGAAGAAGCTCCGGTAGAAAAGACAGAAGAAGAAATTGTAACTATGAAGGCTTCAGCCTCCAGATTTCTGGACGGAGTATTCAAAGCTATGGAGCTTCCTGTAGATATTACCATGGAATATCATAAAGAAACAGGAAGCCTGGATATTGATTTCGCAGGCGAAGACATGGGAATTCTGATTGGGAAGAGAGGACAGACTCTGGATTCTCTTCAGTATCTGACAAGCCTGGTGGTAAATAAAGATCAGAAGGATTATGTCAGGGTAAAGCTGGATACAGAAGATTACAGAAAGAGAAGAAAAGAGACGCTGGAAAATCTGGCGAAGAATATTGCGTATAAAGTACGCAGAACCAGAAAGCCTGTATCTCTGGAACCGATGAATCCTTATGAGAGAAGGATCATCCATTCTGCCCTTCAGAATAATAAATATGTGGAAACCTACAGCGAGGGAAATGAACCATATCGTCACGTTGTGGTTGCCCTGAAAAAATAATCAGTAACAATTCATCTACTTTAACCGGCAGTCTGCTGCATGTCTGTTTTCAGGCAGACAGCGGTCTGCCGGTTTTTT
This sequence comes from Candidatus Scatomonas merdavium, assembly GCA_018716575.1. GTDB lineage: Bacteria > Bacillota > Clostridia > Lachnospirales > Lachnospiraceae > Scatomonas > Scatomonas merdavium. The sequence continues at coordinate 845 of DVJR01000061.1, forward strand.
CAGAAATTCCGCAGAAGAACAGGAGGGCCATATGGCAGAGTTTCAGGAAGATACCATTGCGGCAGTGGCTACGGCCATGGCTCCATCGGGAATCGGAATTGTCAGGATCAGCGGTCAGGATGCGTTTGCCGTTGCAGACAGAATATATAGAGGAAAAAAAGAGAAAAAGCTGAAGGAGCAGAAGGCCAATACCATTCACTACGGCTGGATTGAGGAAAATGGCCAGACATTGGACGAGGTGCTGGTCATGCTTATGAAAGCTCCACATTCTTATACAGGAGAGGATACGGTTGAGATCGACTGTCACGGAGGAATTCTGGCGGTACGCCGGGTGCTGGAGGCGGTGTGCAGAAATGGCGCCAGGCCGGCAGAGCCCGGAGAATTCACAAAAAGGGCTTTTCTCAATGGAAGGATTGACATGTCTCAGGCAGAGGCAGTGATGGATATCATTTCGGCAAAGAATGAATACGCACTGAAAAGCTCACTGAATCAGTTGAAAGGCTCCATACGTCAGGTGATCGAAGATATCCGGAAGAAACTGATCTATGAAATTGCCCGTATTGAATCGGCCCTGGACGATCCCGAACATATGAGCCTGGATGGTTATGGAGAAGAATTATCTCCTGTGGTGAAGGAACAGAAGCAGAAAATAGAACGTCTGCTGGAAAAATCCGATCAGGGAAAGCTGATGCAGGAGGGAATTAAAACGGTAATTGTAGGAAAACCGAATGCCGGGAAGTCATCTCTCTTAAATCTTCTGGCCGGCGAGGAAAAGGCCATTGTGACGGATATTGCGGGAACCACCCGGGATGTGGTGGAAGAAACCGTGAATATTCAGGGGATCACTCTGCGGATTCTGGATACGGCGGGAATCAGGGAATCGTCCGATCAGGTGGAAAAGATTGGTATAGAGAGAGCGAAAGAGCACGCCATGGACGCAGACCTGATTTTGTATGTGGCGGACAGCTCGGTGCCGCTGGATGAGAACGACAGAGAAATTCTCCGGATGATCAGCCGGAAAAAGGCCATTATTCTTCTGAATAAAAGCGATCTGGAGCCGGTGCTGGAGAGTAAAGAACTGGAAAAATATGCGAATGCCCCCATCCTGTCCATTTCCGCCAAGGAAAGAGAAGGGCTGGAGGAGCTGGAGGCCAGGATCCGGGAGATGTTTTTCCAGGGAGATATTTCTTTTAATGACGAGATCTATATCACCAACGCCCGGCAGAAAAAAGCATTGGAGGATGCCCGGAAAAGCCTGGAATATGTGGAAAACAGCATTGAAAACCAGATGCCGGAGGATTTCTATTCCATTGACCTTATGGGAGCCTATGAAGCGCTGGGAACGATTCTGGGGGAAAATCTGGGAGAGGATCTGGTCAACGAAATCTTTTCAAAATTCTGTACCGGCAAGTGAGGAAAAAATATGTCAGTAATTGAAGAATTTTATGATATAGCCGTCATAGGCGCGGGACATGCGGGCTGCGAAGCGGCTCTGGCGGGCGCCCGTCTGGGGCTTTCGGTCATTCTGTTCACGGTCAGCGTAGACAGCATTGCCCTGATGCCCTGCAATCCCAACATCGGAGGAACCTCCAAGGGACATCTGGTCCGGGAAATCGACGCCCTGGGCGGCGAAATGGGAAAAAATATTGATAAAACCTTTATTCAGTCGAAGATGCTGAATAAATCCAAAGGACCGGCCGTTCATTCTCTCCGGGCCCAGGCCGACAAAAGCGAATACAGCCGTTCCATGCGGCGCGTGCTGGAAAATACGGATAACCTGACCATTAAGCAGGCAGAAGTCTCCGAGCTGATGGTGGAGGACGGCATATGCCGGGGTGTGAAAACCGTCTCTGGAGCCGTCTATCACAGCAAAGCCGTGGTACTCTGCACAGGCGTCTATCTGAACGCCCGCTGCATCTACGGGGATGTGAGCACCTATACGGGGCCTAACGGCCTGCAGGCGGCCACGCATCTGACGGATTCGTTGAAAAAATGCGGGATTGAAATGTTCCGGTTTAAAACGGGAACACCTGCCCGCATCGACAGAAGATCCATTGATTTTTCAAAAATGGAAGAGCAGAAGGGCGATGATCGGGTAGTTCCCTTTTCATTTTCCACTGATCCGGAGACGGTGCAGATCGACCAGGTTTCCTGCTGGCTCACCTATACCAATGAAAAGACCCATGAGATTATCCGGGAAAATCTGGATCGTTCGCCGCTCTATTCCGGTATGATCCACGGGACGGGCCCTAGATACTGCCCGTCCATCGAGGATAAGGTGGTGAAATTCGCGGACAAAAACCGCCATCAGGTATTTCTGGAGCCGGAGGGCCTCTATACCAATGAAATGTATGTGGGCGGCATGTCCAGCTCTCTGCCGGAGGACGTGCAGGACGCCATGTACCATTCGGTAGCGGGGCTGGAGCATGCGAAAATTGTCCGGAACGCCTATGCTATTGAGTACGATTGTATCAATCCGGTGCAGCTTTCCGCGACGCTGGAATTCAAGAAGATAAAAGGGCTCTTTTCCGGCGGGCAGTTCAACGGCAGCTCCGGCTACGAGGAGGCGGCGGCCCAGGGCCTGATCGCCGGAATTAATGCGGCCATGGAGATACAGGGAAGAGAGCCGTTGATTCTGGACCGTTCTGAGGCGTATATTGGCGTGCTGATCGACGATCTGGTAACAAAGGAAACCCACGAACCCTACCGGATGATGACGAGCCGGGCCGAATACCGCCTGCTGCTGAGGCAGGATAACGCCGATCTGCGGCTGCGAAAATACGGATATCAGGTGGGGCTGATAAACGAAGAACAGTACCAGGCCATTCTGAAGAAGAAAAAGCAGATTGAACAGGAAATCGAGAGGGTGGAGCACACCTTCGTGGGCATGTCGGAGGAAGTACAGAAGCTTCTGAAGGATAAAAATTCCACTCCTCTGAACAGCGGCAGCTCTCTGGCGGAGCTGATCCGCAGGCCGGAGCTGGATTATGCGGCCCTCGCTCCCATCGATCCGGACAGGCCGCAGCTTCCCTTCGATGTGCAGGAGCAGGTGAGCATCAACATCAAATACGCCGGCTATATCAGGCGCCAGCTCAAGCAGGTGGAGCAGTTCCGGAAGATGGAAAGCAAGAAGATACCGGAGGATCTGGATTACGACCAGGTGGGAAGCCTGCGGATCGAAGCGGTGCAGAAGCTGAAGGAATACAGACCCTTAAACATCGGCCAGGCCTCCAGAATCTCAGGCGTTTCCCCGGCGGATATATCGGTGCTTCTGGTATATCTGGAGAGCAGGCAGAAGAAAGGAACCGGAATATGAAACAGTACGATCTGACGGCATTTGAAAAAGGACTTCGGGATCTGAATATCACACTGACCGACGGGCAGAAAGAGCAGTTCCTTCAATATTATGAGCTGCTGACGGAATGGAATTCCTTCATGAATCTGACGGCCATCACAGAATTTCAGGAAGTGGTAGTGAAGCATTTTCTGGACAGCCTTTCTCTGATAAAGGCGGAGGTATTTACGGGCAGAGGGACCTTAATAGACGTGGGAACCGGAGCCGGATTTCCGGGAATTCCGCTGAAGATCGCCTTTCCCGAGCTGGAAGTGACGCTTCTGGATTCCCTGAACAAGCGGGTGAAATTTCTGAACGAAGTGACCGGGGCGCTGGGCCTTCAGAAAATTACGGCTCTGCACGGCCGTGCGGAGGACTTCGGAAAGAAGAAGGAGTACCGGGAAGCCTATGACTTCTGCGTATCCCGGGCGGTGGCCAACCTTTCGTCTCTGTCGGAATACTGCCTGCCCTTCGTAAAGGTGGGCGGCTGCTTTATTTCCTACAAATCGGGAAAGATAGAAGAAGAGAAGAAACAGGCGGAAAAGGCGGTGTCTCTGCTGGGAGGAGCTTTCCGGGAGACGGTGTGCTTCCATCTGGCGGATACGGATATGGAGCGCGCGCTCTGTATGATAGAAAAGAAGCGGCCAACGCCGGGAAAATATCCCAGGAAGGCGGGAACGCCGGTGAAGGAACCGCTGTAAAAAGTTTTGTTTGACAAAACCTTATGGTTCTACATATAATGTACTTAACAAGACAACTGGGGTAGATAGGTGATGCCTATCCGCTCCGGGAAAATCAGTTACTGAAAATAGTCACTCTATCTTCTCAGGGCAGGGTGACTATTTTTTATGTATTTTTATGGTTAAAGCGATGATGCCTGTGATCATAGCGGTAAAAGCAATTAAATCACTCCATGTTACATACATAATACCACCCCTTTCGCAAGACCTCGCGGAATGGAATCACCCTCCCCAGTTGCCTGGGTAAGTATATTATTCTGATAAAACGGGAATAAATTCTTTTATGAATATAGAAAAATATTTGATATGGTTTAGATGTATTTATTATATAGAAAGAGGCTGTATGATTCAATATCGAATTTTACAGCCTCTATTATTTAATGGATGAATCTATGAGTTTGTTGAAAAAATATCAGTAAATTTTTCCCTCAGATATTATCACTTCTTCGCCAGAGCGGTTTATCATGTAGAAATAATACGTTCCGTCCTCCGGAGCGGTGAAGGTTCCGGAGAGCCCGGCGCCGTCCGTCTTGTCCGACAGGGCATAGCAGGCATTGTCCAGAATGTATCCCACCTGCACTTCTCCTGCAAGGCTGTTTTCCAGAACGGCGTCCAGATGCAGCGTATCGCCTTTTTTCAGCTCCCAGCCTTCCTTTTCCGGTTTTGTGAAAATGATGATCTGATTGTGTACGGCATGGACGCGGGTGAACGTTCCGTCCTGGGTTTCGGCGTCGCAGGCGATTTTGATCATATCGCTTTCCTTTTCATTGGAACTGTAGGCCGGAAAATCGACAATATCACTGGTTACGAGTAAATCGGAAGGCGCGCCTCTGAAAACGCGTCCGCCCTCTGCGATGACGGCGTTTGCACTGGAACAGTTAGTGATACAGAAATAGTAGGTTCCGGCTTTTTTTGCGGCGATAGTATAAGCAATATAATTCCCCTGCATGGAAGTCTCATCATTTGGTCTTGTTTCGCATTGCATGTCGTAATAGACGCCGTTGCAGACATATCCCAGCTCCATAACCAGGCTCTGATTCTGCATGAATGAAAACTCAAAGCTCAGGGTTTCGCCGGTTTCCAGCTCCCACCCGCTTCCATTCGGGCCCGTGAGGATAATCATATAAGCGTTGCTGAACCAGACGGATGGAATCTTTCCGTCTGTTACCTCCACTTCTGTGGAGCCTTCTATGGGAATATTTCTGTAGTCGCTGATAATATCGCTGCGTCCGGAAGAGCTTTCGGAGCTGTCTCCTGCGGTATAAGCAGACTCTCTACCGCCGTCGGCCGTCCCGTTTTCCGAATCCTCCGACGAAGGATAGGGAGAGCTGGAAGATTCTGTTGCAAAGGGTTTTGTCAGCTCCTCGAAGGATTCATTTTCCGCCGAACCGACGCCCCAATGGGTGTTGTACATGTTAACAACCCCATATACGGCGCAGCTCAGGCCGAAGATCAGCGCCAGCGCTGCGATCAGCGGGAGCAGGCGGCGCATGGGCTTCCGCTTTTTCTGATGGTTTGTATTTTTTTCCATGTTCAGGAGCTTCTGTTTCGCGGTTTCGGAAAGATGAACCGCGTCAAAAGTTTTTTTCATAAGCTCTTTATTCGTCATCGTTCCACACTCCTTTCAACTGTTCCTTCAGTCTGGCGCGGGCCCGCATGAGCCGTGTCTGGACGGCTGTTTCCGAGCATCCGGTAATTCCGGCAATTTCCGAAACGGAATATTCCTCATAGTAGTACAGGTATACGGCGATCCGGTATTTAGGCGGAAGCTTCATCACCGCTTCATAGACGCCGCTGTATACGGGTTCCGGAAAGGGCACGGAGCCGGAATAGTCCTCCAGGCCTGTGACGTGACGCCGCCAGAAGGAACGGAGAAAATTTTTGCATTCATTGACAGTTACGCGTATCAGCCAGTATTTCCTGTGGGATTCATCGGAAAATTCTTTTTCACAGGAAATCAGTTTTTCCATGACGTTCTGCGTGATATCCTCCGCGTCGGCCGGGTGCTTCAGATAATTCAGAGCCACGCGGTATGCGGTATCCGAGTATTTATTGATCAGTTCATGGAGCTCCCGGTTTTCTTCCATATTCTCCCCTCCTTGAAAAGCTTTTCACCTGTAAAACAATTCAGAAGAATAATATATCACATTTTTTTCACAGAAATTCCAGCTAACCAACACATTTTCTGAATAAGATATAATAACAGACTGACTGCGCTGTCTGAACGGGGGGATTATGAAAAAGGAGGTTTGAAAATTGATTGAAGTCAGGAACCTCGTTAAGAGGTACGGCAGCCATACCGCTGTGGATCATCTGAGCTTCCGGGTGGAGGAAGGGCAGATATACGGTTTCCTGGGGCCGAACGGCGCGGGAAAATCCACAACCATGAATATTATCACAGGGTATCTGGCTTTTAACGAAGGAGAAGTACTGGTAGACGGCCACAGTATTATGGAGGAACCGGAAGAGGCGAAGCAGTGTATGGGCTATCTTCCGGAGCTGCCGCCGCTGTATCCGGATATGACGGTGAGGGAATATCTGGTATTTGCCGCGGATCTGAAGAAAATTCTGAAAGAGAAGCGCCGGGAGCAGGTGGAAAAGGTCATGGATATTGTGAAAATATCGGACATGGAAAACCGGTTGATCAAAAATCTTTCAAAGGGCTACCGTCAGAGAGTGGGACTGGCTCAGGCGTTGCTGGGTGATCCGAAAATCGTGATTCTGGATGAGCCGACAGTGGGACTGGATCCCAAGCAGATCATTGAAATTCGGGAAATGATCCGAAGCCTGAAGGAAAGGCATACGGTCATCCTGAGTTCGCATATCCTTTCGGAAGTCAGCGCAGTCTGTGACTATGTGATGATTATCAATCACGGCAGGCTTGTGGCCAGCGACACGCCGGACCGTTTAAGTGAAATGGCGCTGGGCTCCAACACGCTGGAGCTGATTGTAAAGGGACAGATGGGCGTTATTGTATCATCATTGGGAATGATACCGGAAATCGAGGATGTGAACTATTCGGCATCGGAAGAAGAAGGCTGTGTAAAAGCCGTGATCAAAACGCCGAGAGATGTGGATATCCGGGAAAAAATATTCTTTAAAATGGCGGGTATCGGCTGTCCGATTCTGAGTATGCAGTCTACGAAAATGTCTCTGGAGGATGTATTCCTGGAGCTGACGGAAGAGGGCGAAAGGGAAGATTTCAGGGACTCTGATGCTTCAGAAGAGAAAGAAAAGGACGGCGGAGAAGAGAAGTTTGCAGAGACAGAGGAATCGGAAAAGACAGATCCCGTTCCTGTGAGTGTTATGAGCGGAGAAAATGAAGGCTGTGAGGAGATGACGGCGGAAGGAGGAAGCCCGGAGCATGAAAGCGATTTATAAGAAAGAGGTAAGAGGGTATCTGACTTCCATGATCGGCTACGTATTTATTTTTTTCGTTCTGCTGGTGTATGGAATTTATTTTGCTTATGTAAATATAGACAATGCATACCCGGAAATCGGCTATACGCTGCAGTATGTGCTTTTCATTATGCTGATCGGCGTTCCGATTCTGACCATGCGGGTGATAGCGGAGGAAAGGCGGCAGAAGACAGATCAGCTGCTTCTTACTTCGCCGCTGAAGATCGAACATATGGTACTGGGAAAATATCTGGCTCTGGAATGTATTTTTCTGATTCCGGTGGCGGTGATCGCTTTGTGTCCGCTGATTCTGAGACAATTCGGCGATATTTCTCTTCCCATGGCGTATACGGCAGTTCTGGGATTTTTCCTGCTGGGCAGCGCCCAGATAGCCATCGGTGTGTTCGCATCGTCCCTGACGGAAAATCAGATTATCGCGGCGGTTATCTGTTTTATCTTTCTGTTCCTGAGTAATGTCATAGAAGGCATATCCGGATTTTTTTCCCAGACGGCCCTGGCGTCTTTCGTGGTAATTCTGGTTATTATCCTGGCGCTTTCTCTGTGGATTTATTCGCTGATACGGAACGCCATAGTGACGGCCGCCGTGGCAATTCTGGCAGAGGGAGCGGTAATTATCGCCTATGTGCTGAATTCCACGTTGTTTGAAGGCGCAGTGCAAAACCTGCTCGGCGTCTTTGACCTGTCCGGACATCTGGACGCCTTTACGAACGGCATACTGGATGTGACGGGTATCGTTTATTATCTGTCAGCAGCGGCTATCTTCCTGTTCCTGTCGGTGCAGCTTGTGAAAAAGAGACGCTGGAATTAGGAGGTGAAGCAGATGAAAAAAATATCGGACAGACTGAAAAAAGAAAAAACAGGGATCTCTGTATCCGGAGAGGAGCGTAAAAAGAATCTGCGTCATGGATCCTACGTGTCTATAATGACGGTAATTGTGATTGCCCTGGTGGCGGCGGTAAATCTGGTGGTGGGACAGCTTCCTTCCAGCGTGACGCAGATTGACGCCAGCTCCAGGCAGCTCTACACGATCGGCGAAGATACGGAAAATCTGGTGAGAGGGCTGGAGCAGGATGTGACGCTCTACTATGTGGTGACAGGCGGAAACGAAAATGAATATATCAGCAGGATGCTTGAACGGTATGAGGATCTGTCAGATCATCTGACTGTGGAAAAGGTGGATCCGGAGCTTCATCCTACCTTTACTTCCCAGTATACGGATGAAGAAGTGTCGGACAACAGCATTATCGTAGTCAGCGGTGATAAAAGCCGGGTGGTCGGCAGCTCCGATATGCTGGTGCAGGAGCTGAATTACTACACCTATTCTTATCAGGTCACAGAATTCGACGGAGAGGGGCAGGTGACCAGCGCCATCGCCTATGTGATCAGTGATAATCTTCCTGTGCTATACCAGCTTACAGGTCACGATGAGCAGTCTCTGGGCAGCAGCCTGACGGATTCTATCGAGAAAAACAACATTGAAATTCAGGATCTGAGCCTTCTGACAGAGGAAAGCGTTCCTGAAGACGCGGCGGCGCTTCTGATCTGTTCTCCGTCCAGAGATATATCTGAAGAAGAGGCGCAGAAGATTCTGAGTTATCTGGAGGGCGGCGGAAAGGTGCTTCTGTTTACTGATTATTCTCAGGAAGAAATGCCGAATCTGGAATCCCTGCTGACGAATTACGGCCTTCAGAAAGGAACAGGAATTGTTATGGAGGGGGACAGCAGCTACTATTATCCTCAGCGCCCGGATGTACTGATTCCGGAGATTAATACGGATTCTTCCGTGCTGTCCGGACTGACAGATGATGTATATGCGCTGATACAGGACGCCCAGCCTGTCGAGACCCTGGAGGAATACAGGGACACACTGGAAATTGAAAATCTTCTGACTACCACAGACAGCGGTTATGTAAAAGAAGTCAGCGAGGACGGAATGATTTCGTTCCAGCAGGAGGAAGGTGATGATACCGGAACTTTTGCCGTCGGTGTATCTGTAACAGAGGCAATAGACGATGAAACGGAATCGCAGCTGATCTATTTTTCCTCGTCTACCCTGACTGCGGATGAGCTGGATCAGTATGTGTCGGGAGGCAATTCAGAAATTCTCTCATGCATACTGACGAATCTCTGTGAAATGGAAGACAATATTACCTTTAATATACCGGCTAAAAGTCTTTCTGTGGAGTATTTAAGTTATACAAATCAGTCGGCCGCCATTTTCAAGGTAATTGTGATCGCCGTAATCCCTGCGGCATTCCTGCTGGTCGGATTCATAATCTGGATGAAGAGGAGAAAACAGTGATGAAGAGAAAGAAATGGAAAACTCCGGCGATCTGCCTGGCCATTCTGGCCGTTCTTCTGGTCTTTTACGGCGTTCTTCGGAAAATCAACGAAGAAAGCAGTGAAACAGAGGAAACGGCGGAAGCGATTGTGAATATGGACAGTGAAAACGTGACCGGACTTGTCATACTGCTGGAAGGGCAGGAGGCGGCTTTTACAAAATCAGAAGATACCTGGACCAAAGACGGGGAAGAAAATTTCCCCGTCAACAGCAGCCTGCTGGATTCACTGGCCTCTACCTTCGCCGGACTTACTGCGGACAGAACGCTGACGGATATCGAAGACCTTTCCGAATACGGGCTGGATGAGCCTCTGACTTCTGTAACTTTGACGGACGCGGACGGAGAAACTGTGAAAATATCCGTGGGAGATGAAAATAAAGATACCGGAAAATATTATGTAAACTTAAATGACGAGACAGAGACTGTCTATACAGTGGATGTAAGCTTTGATTCCACACTGCCGTCTGAAATCATGGATCTGGCTCAGGGAGAGAGCTTTCCTGAGGTGGATTCAACGGCGATAACGTCGATAGAAGTAAACTCTTCAGGAGGATATTACCGGCTTCTTCAGGATGATACCACCAACTGGACTGTGGACGACGGAAGCGGTACGGCCTATTCGGCAGAATATCAGACTGTCAGCAGTCTGAGCGCCCAGATTGCAGATTTCTCTTTTTCAGGACTGGCGGCCTATGATGTGGAGGATTTCAGCCTATACGGATTG
>DVJR01000062.1 GCA_018716575.1 Candidatus Scatomonas merdavium
AGCCCCAGCACTTCTTTGGCATTCTGAAACGCATAATAGGCTCCAAGCGTTGTCCAGTGATGGTCTGTATTATAATAAATAGCTTCGTCCTTATGCTCTTCCAGCGCCGCGCCGGCGTCGATCCACTGCATAGTATCCGGAAGCTCTGCTCTCAGCCTGTCCAGCTGTGCGCTCTGATCCTCCGTCACAGCAAAGGCCGGCAGCTTATCTTTCCAGATCTCCGCCGCATCCGGCACAAACATGGCGTACAGCTTCCGATCCTGATTCCTTTCCGCAAAAGCATTGATCGCGTTCACATTTTCCTGCACGTTTTCCCCGCTGTCGCTCTCCAGGTCCTCCAGCAGGCAGTGGTCTTTTCCCTTAAAAACCCCGTTGGATTCGCGCTGACCCAGAAGCAGTTCCATGCCGCTGCTGATCTCCATCCAGGTATCCCGTCCCGCAAACTGATCCGCCTGATAGGATTCGTATTTTTCCATGTAGCTTCCATCGGCAAGGCTGTCCAGACGGAGCTGCGGCTTCTGCGCCAGCATTCTGTTCTCCTGCTCTGAAAATTCTCTGTCCGGAAGCAGGTAATTCACCAGCGAAAGTCCAAGCACCAGGGCTAAAAACAGAATTCCGGTAATCCGGAAAATCAGATGGCTGATCCTGTGTCTTCTTTTTCGGTCCATATTGTTTCCTCCATCCTGCTAAAACCTGAAATACAGAAACGGGTTATAAGTCTCTGTCACCAGACGGGCGATGCACAGAAACAGCAGCAGCCCGTATATACAACACTGAAACGCGATCTGCAGCCAGGCTTTTTTTTCGAAAGCCTTTCCGAACAGGCGCTTGACGACGGGAGTGGCGCAAACGGCCAGAATCAGCATCGGCAGCAGATTGGACAGCAGCAGAAAGAGACTCTCGGAATCTACCGCAGGCCGCCCTCCACTTCCGAACATAGCCCCCAGATAACCGGAAGCCGACGAAAGCGACGGACTGAAAAAGAATACCCATCCTGTCATGATCAGAAACAGGCTGTACAGATGCTGTATAACTGCCGGAAGCCGCTCGATCCACTGGCCCAGCAGAAATTTTTCCACCAGAAGGATCGCTCCATAGTACAGCCCCCATACCACAAAATTCCAGCTGGCCCCGTGCCACAGACCGGTGAGCAGCCAGACTGCCAAAATGTTCCGGATATGTTTCAGGCGGCTGACACGGTTTCCGCCCAGAGGAATGTAAACATATTCCCGAAACCAGGTTCCCAGCGAAATATGCCACCGGCGCCAGAATTCCGTAATGCTTCTGGAGATATACGGATAATCAAAATTCTTTGGAAAACGGAACCCGAACATTCTCCCAAGCCCGATAGCCATATCCGAATAGCCGCTGAAATCAAAATAAATCTGAAAAGTATACGCCAGACAGCCCAGCCACGCTGTCAGAACGGAAATATTTCCCAGCGGCATGGCGGAAACCTGGCTGAACAGCCCGCCGATCAGATTCGCCAGCAGAACCTTCTTTGCCAGACCCTGGATAAAAACCGCCGCGCCGCTGCCGAACTTGTCCAGGGTGACCTTCCGTTCCGCCAGCTGGGTCTCTATATCTTCATACCGGACGATCGGCCCGGCGATCAGCTGCGGGAACATGGTTACATATAACCCGAAAGAGATCAGATTTTTCTGTACCGCTACCTTTTTCCTGTACACATCTATGATGTAGGAAAGAATCTGAAACGTATAAAAAGAAATTCCCACCGGAAGGTTCAGCTCCGGCGCCGGTATGTCAAAGGGCAGGACTGCATTCAGGCTGCCGACCAGGAAACCCGCGTATTTAAAGAAGCCCAGGAGCCCCAGATTGACCAGAACCGTAAACAGGAACACGCCTCTGGCGCCGCTCCCCTCCTCCGCCTTTTCCGCAATTTCCAGCCCGCAGAAATAATTCAGCAGAATAGAAAGCAGCATCAGAAAAACATAAACCGGCTCTCCCCATGCATAAAAAATGAGGCTCGCTATCAGTAATATCACATTTTTGGCTGCTTTCGGAACCAGAAAATACAGAATCAGAACGACCGGCAGAAACGTAAATAAAAATACAATGCTGGAAAATACCATGATGTCCTCCCCCTGTTATATCGTCCCGAAAAAGCTTTTCCGGACAGCGTCTGCCTGAGGAGACACCGCAAGCAGGAAATAATTTCCCCTCTTAATGAGAACCGCGTCCTGCAGAAGCTTCGTCTGTTCCTCCCCGTATCCTTCAAAGCTCTGGAGCTGTGTATCTATTCTCTCCTCCGCTGCTTCCTGCACCTCGTCGATCTTCCCTTCATCCTCCGACGAAACCAGCAGCAGCTCTTCCACGCCCATAGCCTGGTTCGTGTAATAAAAGCTCACATTATCAAAATCATTTGCATTCAGTCCGTAGAATTTTTTGAAATCCTGGCTGCTACCTCGCTGCAGATTTCCGGTATCTGCCGCCGCGGCCACAGCTTCCTCCACCGTCTGGAACGGAACGCTGCTCTTTCTGTTCTGAAAGGTCAGAACCGCCACATAAATAACCAGCAAGGCCAATACCACTATTTTGGCCTTGCCGGCAAAGCTTCTTTCTTTTCTCATAGCCCGGCAGCCTCCGCCATCCGTTCAAACCACAGCGGATAAAAGTCCATTATAAAGTGCTGCCCGTCCGGTTCATACAGCTCTTCCTTTGCCAGATCTCCCGTCTCTATGCAGGTAACCTGCTCTTCCGCACAGACCTCCCGGATCGCAGTATTAAATTCCTCCAGGTGCGCCAGGATCGGTTCTTTTTCCACGGCCTTCTCCTGCACGGGCATGATCGTATTTATGTAGATGCTGCTCTCCGGCAGGCCGGCCTTCAGCTTCCGGACTGCCGCCCGATACTGTTCTTTAAACATTTCCGCGTCCCCTCCGGTCGAGCTCATGTCGTTCATTCCGTAGCTCAGGAACACATACTGAGGGTTCAGCCCGATCGCCTGATCCAGATAAGAATCTGCTCCGTTCAGGCCGATCCCGATCTTTGCCAGCACTCTGGACTGATCCAGAATCTCATATTCCGCAAAGGCCTCTGCCCGTGAATCCCCCAGCAGTACGGCATTGGCCATTTTTTCATTCGGCGTGCGGTTTTCCCAGGCTTCCTGATCCTTCTGCTCCCTGGCGTCCCGTTCGCTGATTTTCTTTTCCACCTCCGCCACTGTCTGTCCGCTCAGCTTCTGCAGGCGGTTGGTTCCCTCGGAAAGAGACGGTTTTCCATCCGGACGTCCCCCAATCAAAGCAGCCAGAATGCATACGCCGCAGGCGGCGGCGCAGATACACGCAGCCGTTTTCTTTTTCATCTGTCGTTTCATTTTGTATACTCCCCGTCTATCTGAAGGCTAACTGCAATAGCCCTTACATTTTTTGTCAAAAAATATATTAAGAAAAACAGGCCGCATAGTCAAGGCATTTCCTATTTTGATTATATGAATTATTTGTTACAAAATCAGACTTAAAAAATCTTTTTCTGTTACAGACTGTTAACTCATAATTTTCTCATGCATCTCCGGGCGCATTCCGAAAAAACTGACCTTGCAGTTCCCCTCATGCTGTTATATACTCTAAAGAGCGGCTGCTCTGCAGCCGTGTCATGAGGACGTGAAAGGAGAATCTGATGAAATTTATTTACCCTGCTGTTATCCGAAAAACAGCCGAAGAAAAATACCATGCTTTTTTTCCGGATCTGGAACACTGCCGGGCGGAGGGGGACACAGTTGAGGAAGCCGTGGATAATGCCAACGAAGCGGCATACGACTGGATCAGCCTGGAGCTTTCGGAGGATGACGGCCAGCTCCCGCCTGTCTCTGATGTGAGCGACCTGGATCTGCAGCCGGGCGATATCGTCAGGAATATCGCCGTCAATATCCGCTTTTATGAGGGCTGGGACGAATAGAAGAAGCCAAACAGCTCCCGGGCTATTTCCGAAGCCCCGAAAGTAAACGGCGGTTCAGGAAAAGAAAAAGCACCGCCGCTGCAGCGAGCATCAGCCCGTCCAGCCATCTGATATCCGCCTGCACGCCTGCCGCCGCAAGAAAAGCGAACGCCGTAAGAGCCAGAAATTCCTTCCAGCGGATTTCCAGCCGGAAAAATTTCCGCGTCTGGACGATTCGCAGCCCCCACATGGCCCCATAGGCGCAGCAGGAGGAGATGCCTGCCGCCTGCAGCCCCAGAACCGGTATCAGCAATGCGTTTACCACAATATTGACAATGGCTCCGGCCACAGACGTCCACATCAGGCCGCCTGTTTTTTTTGTGCCCAGATAGCCTGTGCCGACGAAGCCGGACAGTCCCAGAAAGATCACGCCGATGTACAGAAACGGCACATAGCGGTAGGCGGAAAAGTATTCGGCCCCGGCGAAAACAGAAAGGACATACCGGGTCAGCGGAATTGCCAGCAGCACGATAGAAAACAGGAGCCGTGAATAAGCCAGATACACCTTGGAAAAATACCTGTCCCGGTCTGCGCTGCCGTATTCCACTATGGCCTGCTCCACCCAGGCAGAATAGAACATGCTGTTTATCATCACAAGCATATCAGGAAAACGGTGCGCCACCGTGTAGATACCATTGGACCAGGTCCCCAGATAAAACAGAATGAAATATTTGTCCAGCGTTTTCATAAGCCACTGGTTCACATAATTCGGAATCATCAGCAGAGAATAGCGCTGCATGGGGCCGCTGATTCGCCGGATAGCTTCGGAATCCCCGCCCCAGGGGCTGCAGAACAGCTTCTGTGAAAACAGCAGGTACAGAACTGTCGCGGCGCCTGCCAGAAGCTGCGCCAGGTAAAAGGCGCCGGCTCCCAGATCAGTAAATGCTACCAGAAGCACAGACAGTCCCAGCAGCAGGATGCTGTTCAGTATTCCAGACCGCGCGAAGATCTGATGATGCTTCAGTCCGCGGGTAATCTGCTGAAATACCGGATAGAGACAATTCACCGCTGTCAGAAGGCCGATCAGCAGCCTGTGCCGCACGGGGAGCAGCGGAAGCAAAATAGCCATAACAGCCGCCGCAACAGCCAGATTTCTAAAGACAATCCGGTAGCCGCACCGGATTACATCCCAGGAATTGACGCCGTCCTCCAGAAGCCACCGGTAGATGCCGTCGTTGATTTCAAATATAATCACCGGCTGCAGCAGGGATATGGTGGAGATTACCAGATCATAGCCGCCCATTTCCGACGGCCCGAGAAAGAACGAACCAAAAAAGACAACGATGACGGAGGCTGCGCCTTTTCCCAGGCTTCCGATAAAATACAGGCCTGAATTAATCAGAAGGCTTTTTTCTCTCTTCATATGCCACCTCACGCAGACAGGAACGCAGGAATTCCAGGGACGCCTTTTTCCGTATCTCCAGCTTTTCTCCAACAGCATCGTAATCAACAGCCGCATCAAAAAGCGGACGCTTCTCCGCGCTTTCCGGATGCAGAAGCCGCTCTTCGATACCACAGACCTTCAGAATACTGTACAGCCTGGAATTTTCATTGTTCTTCCGCTCTCTGTCCTTCTCAAAGCACCAGAAATTTTTCCGGAACAGGATAGAAAATGCCGAGCCATGAAAAGAATCAGTAAATATGAAGGAAGCCCCGGCAATCAGCCCCAGCCATTCTCTGGGGCCGGCATCCAGCACTTCCGCATCCGGATCCGCTCCTCTGCTCCGAAAGTACGTATTGTGCCCGAAGCCTACTGAAACCACCCGGAACCCCGCCTGTCTGGATTTCCGGCA
>DVJR01000063.1 GCA_018716575.1 Candidatus Scatomonas merdavium
GTCCAGTTCTGGCCTTCCGTCTGGAGCTTCACCATCCGGGCATAGATGCCGTCTTTCTTCAGCAGTTCCTCCGGCGCCCCTTCCTCGGCCACCACGCCGCCCTGGAGCACCACGATTTTGTCCGCGCCGGCCACAGTCCGCATCCGGTGGGCGATGACCAGCACCGTTTTGTCCCGGATCAGCCGGGAAAGGGCGGTCTGAATCAGCGTTTCATTTTCCACATCCAGCGAGGCGGTAGCCTCATCCAGCAGGATGATGGGCGCGTTTTTGAGAAAGGCCCTGGCGATGGAGATGCGCTGGCGCTCTCCGCCGGAGAGCTCGCAGCCGTTTTCTCCGATATCAGTATTGTACCGGTCCGGGAGCTTTTCGGCAAATTCATCCACATTGGCCAGCTTCGCCGCCTGCAGCACCTCTTCGTCCGTGGCGTCCTTGCTGCCGATGCGGATATTTTCCAGAATGGTGTTGTCGAAGAGCGTCACGTCCTGGAATACGATGGAGTACAGCGAGAGCAGTGTCTCCGGATCGATTCCGGAAATGTCCATTCCGCCCACGGTGATCCTGCCCCGGTTCAGATCCCAGAAACGGGCGGCCAGCCGGGATACCGTGGTCTTGCCGCCGCCGGACGGCCCCACCAGCGCCGTGACCTCTCCCTGGCGGGCGGTGAAAGATACGTCCTTCAGCACCGTCTCTCCCGTATTGTAGGCGAAGCCCACATGGTCAAAGCAGATGTCGCAGCCTTTATTGGTCAGACGGCTTTCGCCCTGCTGGATGGGATGATCCAGGATCTCGTTCATACGGGCGATGTTGGTACGGGTGCTGATGACTGCCGCCAGATTTTGCAGAGCGCCCTGCAGCGGGTCGTACAGCCGGGACACCACCAGCAGGAACATGAAAAACGTCAGGATATCCAGACTGCCCTGCATGAGCAGGATGGAGCCCGTCAGAGCCGCCGTGGCGATGCCCAGCTTCAGGATCAGCGACGCGCTGACCACAAACGCCGCCAGGCCGAATTCGTTGATAATGGACCTGCGTTCCACGGCGCGGATCTTTTTCTCCAGCCCCCGAAGATACGCCTGCTCCGCATTGTTTGCCTTCAGATCCTGCACGGTTTCGATGCACTCCTGGATGCCGTCGGCACAGGCCATTTTGGCATCCATGGCCTTCTGATTCAGCCTTTCCTGCACCCTGGCCGAACCGGCCACGATGGCGAAGGACACCGGCAGCACCCAGAGGGCGGACAGCGCCATACGCCAGTCATATACCAGGAGGCAGACGGCGATCAGTACGGTGGAAATGACCGAGCCGGCCAGCTCCGGAATGAAATGGGAAAAGCTCTGTTCCAGAAATGTGCAGTCCGCCATAATGGTGCTGGTCAGGTCTGCCAGATCCTTCTTGCCGAAAAAGGAAAGGGGAATTTTCCGGAGCTGCTCCGCCAGCGTGATGCGGCGCACGCCGCTCTCCACGTAGGTGGCAAAATACGTCGCGTTATACTGCAGATAGGTGGAGAACAGAATCAGCCCCACGCACAGCACGCAGCCCGCCGCGTAAAAGGCGATCCGTCCGCCGGGCACGCCGCCATTCATCAGATCCCCCACCAGCCAGTACAGAAGCCCCACGGGAAACATAAAGGTAATATTCTGAAATACGCAGGCGATGCAGCCTTTGATCAGATCTCTGGCGCCCTGTTCCGAAAGAGCGTATTTCTTCTGCAGCCGTTTGATCATGCTCTCTCTCCCTCCTTTGCAACCTTCCACTGCACGGAAGTCTGGTAGTCGTTCCACATTTTGCTGAAGAGGCCGCCGCGCTCCAGCAGCTCCCGGCTGGTGCCGCTCTCTTCGATCGCTCCGTCCTTTATGACATAGATCCGGTCCACGTCTGCTACCGTGGTCAGCCGGTGGGCGATCATGATCACCGTTTTTCCCCGGGACAGTCGGGAGAAAGCCGCCTGTACCCGCACCTCGTTGTCGGGATCGGCAAAGGCCGTGGCCTCATCCAGAATCAGTACAGGCGCGTCTTTCAGCATGACCCGGGCGATGGCGATGCGCTGCTGCTCCCCGCCGGAGAGATAGACGCCCTTTGCTCCCACGACGGTATCCACGCCGTCCGGCAGCTTTTCCAGAATATCAGCGCACTGGGCGTTTTCCAGGGCGGCCAGCACTTCCTCCCGGCTGGCGTCCGGCCTGCCCATCCGCACATTCTCCAGAATGGAGGCCTTGATCAGACGGCTGTTCTGGAATACGAAGGAGACGGTGTTCATCAGCTCCTCCTTGGAAATGTCCTTCACATCCACGCCGCCGATTCTGACACTTCCGCTCTGCGGATCGAAGAAACGGGAAATCACATTGGCCAGGGTGGTCTTTCCGCCGCCGGAGGGCCCCACGAAAGCCACCTTCTGTCCGGTGGGAATGGTCAGTGAAATATCCTTCAGCACATCCTTCTCTCCGTCGTAGCTGAAACGGATATGGGACAGCTCCACAGTTCCGTTTTCCGGGTGGCGGGGATGCTCTGTCTCCTCCAGAGGCTTCAGGTTCAGAACACTGTCGATCCTCTGCAGCGCGTCGTCCACGATCATGGCATTTTCACTCTGGAACATGATTCGGGTCAGCGTGACCGAAATGACCGGCGTGATAATAATATAAAACAGCAGGTTCAGCAGGAACTCCGGCGATACGCCGCCGCTGGTAAGCAGAATCGCCCCGGCGGTCAGGAATACGAAGACGCCGTTGATGGCCGCCGTATAGAACATCATGGGCGCGCGCAGCTCTTTCGTATAGGCGATGACCCATTCCTGATAGCGGTCGATGGAGCCCTTGAATTTCCGGAAGGAAAAGATCGTCTGGCCGAAGGTCTTGACCACCGGAATCCCTCTGACATATTCCACGGCCTCGTTGGACATATCGTCCAGCGCATTCTGATATTCCTTCATCTTCTGCTGCATCCGCGATCCGGTCATGGTCATCATAATCAGAAATCCCAGCAGCACTGGCACCAGGCTCAGAAGCCCCAGCTTCCAGTCAAAAACGAACAGCAATACCAGCAGCCCGCAGGGAGTGGCGATGGCCCCCGCCCGGTCCGGAAGCTGGTGGGCCAGATAGGTTTCTGTGGCGGCGCTGGATTCGTTGACGATCTTCCGAAGCCTTCCGCTTCCAAAGGCTTCCGCGGCTCCCAGCGGCAGCCTGACGATATGCTCCAGAGCGGCCAGACGCAGATTGGTGGCGATGCGGAACGCCCCCAGATGAGAACACATCAGTCCGGCAATATAGACCAGAACGGCGATCACCGCGAACAGCACCGCCATCCAGCCGTTGTGAACCAGCCCCTGCGCCCTGCCAAAATCAGGGGCCACCTCCAACACCTCCCGTATGATCTGCCAGATGTACCAGTAAGGCACCAGCGCCAGCAGCGCGCTGACAGCGGACAGCACCCAGGAAGCGAACGTCAGATATCTGTGCCGGCCCGCATAGCCCAGCAGGCGCTGCAGATTGGATTGTTTTTTCAAAAGAACTCCCTCCTTTGCCATAGGAAATTTGTATTACAGAAGGTTTCCGGGATGCCGTATTGCCGCGCCGTAGTTAGTACAAACTAACTATTGGGTAAAAATTACAGGGCTCACTGCCCCATAATTTTCATCCACCCCGCCGTATAGAATTCCCGCATCTCCTGCAGGTACTCTTCCGCCTCCGACAGGGGCATCTCATGAATGATCAGCTCAAAAAACGTATGGAACATCCCGGTGATCAGAATATGCTCCAGCCGGAGATCAATCTCCGGCGAGGGACGCCCCAGTTCTTTTAAAACCGCCTGATAGGCATGGGTGGCGTTCACCTCGATCTCCACCATCTGATCCGCCAGCCCGGCGAACCGTGTTCCCTCTGAGGAACATAAGAGCAGCTGGCAGTCCTCCAGGTGCTCATAAGCATAATGAAGTATGTCGGACATGCACGGCCCGGAACTGTCTCCCAGAGCCTCCGGCTGCTTCTCCTGAGGCAGCCTGGCGAATTCCTCCTGAGCCCGGCAGAAACGATCCAGGATATACCGGTAATGCTCCTCCACCAGCGCCGCAAACAGCTCTTCCTTGCTCTTGTAATAGCCGTAGAACGCGCCCGTGGTCATCCCGACGGATTTCACAATATTCCGCAGGGAAGCGGAATGAAATCCCCGCTCCCGGAATTCTTTTCTGGCCGCCCGGTGAATCCGTTCCAGCGTCGATTCAGGGGACATGTGCTCACCTCCTGTATAACAGTGTTATATAACACTGTTACAGTATAGCAGACGATGCTTCTCCTGTCAAGGGCAGCTCCACCGTAAAGGCCGTCCAGCCGCTGCCGCTGTCCACGGAGATCGATCCGCCGTGCAGCTCCGCGATCCGCTTCGCAATCGTCAACCCGAGCCCTGTCCCTTCCTTTGTATGCGTGCTGTCGCTCTGATAAAATTTCTGGAAGATGCGCTTCCGTTCTTCGAGGCTGATTTCCGATCCCGAATTTCGAACGACGACAAGAATCTTTTCTGCCGTTTCCCGAAGGGCGACTTCTACGGTGCCGCCCTCCGGCGTGAATTTCACCGCATTATCCAGCAGATTAATCCATATCTGCTTGAGCATCTCCTCATTGGCGGATATCTCGTGCTCCTGGAACTCCAGCGAAAGCTCCAGTTTCTTTTCCGTCCACTTTTTCTCCAGCATCAGCACGCAGGTGCGGATCTGCTCCGATAGGTTGAAGCGGGTCACGCCGGTGAGGATTTTCTGATTTTCAATCCGGTTGTAATTCAGGACGTTGGTAGCCATGGCCGCCAGGCGGCGGGATTCCTCCTCTATGATGTCCAGATATTCCCGGGTCTGCTCTTCCGTCAGTCCGCCCCGGTTCAGAAGCTGGGCAAAGCCCTGAATGGAAACGATGGGCGTCTTGAATTCATGGGAAAAGCTGTTGACAAAATCCGAACGGAGCATCTCCGTATTCTGCAGCTCCTCCGCCAGCACGTTAAAGCTCCGGGACAGCTCCCGCCCGAGCCGTTTCTTTCCTTCGGGAATCCGCACCTCATAATCTCCCTCCGCCAGCCGTTTCATCCCATTGAGCAGACTTACCACAGGGCGGAGCGGCAGCCTGCCGACGGTAACGGCCAGCACGGTTCCCACACCGACGCCGGACAGACCGAAGATCAGCAGAAAGACCGGCAGATTCGGCGTGTCGGGGCTGCTGATTACCCATATGCCGCTTCGGATCAGCGCGTAGCTCACCAGCCCCATAATCACCACGGTAGCCAGCAGAATGCCGAAAACAATCAGTATAAAAACCAGTGTAAAAAACAGCGGAGCAAGCCCATGCCGCTTTTTTCCCTTCCATTTTCTCATACGTGTTTCACCGCCTTATATCCAAGTCCCCGCACCGATACGATCTCAAATTCCTGCCATCCCTCGAACCGCTTCCGGAGCCGTCCGATATGCACCGTCACCGTCTCCCAGCCGCTTTCGCTGTCCATACCCCAGATCTCATCCATGAGCTGAATCCGTGTGAAAATTTTGCCCGGCGACGCCAGCAGCTTATACAGGAGCTGAAATTCCTTCTGAGGAAGCTCCTGGGTTTGACCGTGGCCCGTAACAGTCATAGAGTCATAATCCAGCACCACATCCCCTATTGTAATCCGGTGCTCGCTGACGATGCGGGAACGCCGCAGCAGCGCCTGAATCCGCAGCACCAGTTCCTCCATATCCACAGGCTTTGTCATATAATCATCAATGCCTGCCCGGAACCCTTTTTTCCGGTCGGCTGAAAGCTGCTTTGCGGAAACCATCAGGATCGGCAGGTTATTCTGTACGCCCCTCAGCGCTTCCGTAAACTGATAGCCGTCCATTTCCGGCATCATAATATCCAGCACCACCAGATCGATATACTCACTTTCCATCACCTTCAGCGCCTCCGCCCCGTTCTCTGCAGTTGTCACCGTATAATCCGCCGCTTCCAGAACGGCCCGCATATAGCGCCGTGTATTTTTGTCATCGTCTACTACAAGTATGTGAAACATATCTGTTGCGCTCCATTTCTGTACTGTTCTGTGAGAAGTTCCGTTATACAGCGTATCACAAAGCCGCCGATAAATCCATACTCCGCAGCATACCCTGTAAAAGAAGAACAATATTGCGGATGCTCCGGGGCCGGAAAAGGGCGCTGTTTAGTTTCAGTTTATTTTTCTGTTTTA
The DNA here is from genome assembly GCA_018716575.1 of Candidatus Scatomonas merdavium. Classification (GTDB taxonomy): domain Bacteria; phylum Bacillota; class Clostridia; order Lachnospirales; family Lachnospiraceae; genus Scatomonas; species Scatomonas merdavium. The sequence goes on from DVJR01000063.1 coordinate 6,193, forward strand.
TGGTATTTAAGATTCCGGAAGGCGAAGACTCCTTCCGGCCGAATTCGTTTATCACACAGAAAGGAGTTTTGATATGCTGAAACTGCTCAAACGATTTACCAAGACAGAATGGCTCCTGGCCTGTGCGGCGCTGGCATTCATCATCCTTCAGGTAGGCATGGATCTGACGCTCCCCGACTATATGTCGGAGATCACCACACTGGTCCAGACCGAAGGAAGCGCTATGGCGGACATTCTGACCGCAGGAGGGAAAATGCTGGGCTGCGCCCTCATAAGCTTTGGCGCATCCGTGTGTACGGTCATCTGCGCCGCCCGGATCGCGGCCAACTTCTCTTCCAATCTGCGTTCTCTTCTTTTTAATAAGGTACAGTCCTTCACCATGGCGGAAATCGGAAAATTTTCCACTGCCAGCCTGATCACTCGTTCCACCAACGATGTCATGCAGGTACAGATTCTGATCGTCATGGGACTGCAGGTGCTTCTGAAAGCGCCCATCACGGCCGTCTGGGCCATTGCCAAGATAGCCGGCAAAAGCTGGCAGTGGACCTTCAGCACCGGGGTGGCCGTGGTCATTCTGCTGCTGGTGGTGCTGATCTGCGTGGCTATCGCCATGCCCAAGTTCCGGAAGCTCCAGATCCTGACTGATGATATGAACAGGATTACAAGGGAAAATCTGACGGGACTCAACGTCATCCGCGCCTACAACGCGGAAGACTATCAGGAGAAAAAATTTGAGGACGCCAACAGTAATCTGACAAAAGCCCAGCTCTTTGCCAACCGGACCATGGCATTTCTGATGCCCAGCATCCAGCTGATTATGAACGGGCTGTCGCTGGCCGTCTACTGGATCGGCGCCTATCTGATTGAAGGGGCAGCCGCAGACGGCAAGCTGGCAATCTTCTCCGATATGATTGTATTCTCCCAGTACGCCATGCAGGTTGTGATGGCCTTCATGATGCTGGTAATCATCCTGATTATCTTCCCCAGGGCGTCCGTAGCCGCCCGCCGGATCAACGAGGTACTGGATACCGTTCCGGCCATTACCGACGGAGCTGTAACGGAGACGGACCCGGCACTCGCCGGAGAAATTGAATTCCGGGATGTGAGCTTCCGTTTTCCCGACGCGGAGGGCGATGTGCTGCACCATATTTCCTTCACCGCTCACAAAGGGGAAACTGTGGCCTTCATAGGCTCCACCGGCTGCGGCAAAAGCACAGTCATCAACCTGATCCCCAGATTTTATGACGCCACCGAAGGCCAGGTGCTGGTGGACGGCGTCGATGTCCGGGAATACGACCAGAAAGCCCTGCGCAATAAGATCGGCTACATTTCCCAGAAGGCCATCCTGTTCTCCGGAACCGTCAAAAGCAACGTAGCTTACGGTGACAACGGAAAAGAGGAATTTCTGGACGAGGATGTGGTGGACGCCGTCTATACGGCTGAGGCCAGCGAATTTGTAGAAAAAATGGTGGGAACCTATGACGCCCGCATCGCCCAGGGCGGCTCGAATCTGTCGGGCGGCCAGAAACAGCGGCTGTCTATCGCCAGGGCCATATGCCGCCATCCGGAAATCCTGATCTTTGACGACTCCTTTTCGGCCCTGGACTACAGGACAGACCGTCAGGTGCGGGAGAATCTGAACCGGGAATGCGGAAACGCCACGCGGCTGATCGTGGCCCAGCGGATCGGAACCATCCGGGACGCGGACAGGATCATCGTACTCTGCGACGGAAAAATCGCAGGCATGGGTACCCATGAGGAACTGATGAAGAACTGCGAGGTTTACCAGCAGATCGCCCTTTCTCAGCTTTCAAAGGAGGAATTGTCATGACGGAAAAAAGAGAATACAGCGGCGGAGCAAAAGCCTCCGGCATGCGCGGCCCCGGCATGCGCGGAGGCGGCGAACGAGCCCGCGACTTCACCGGAACCTGGAAAAAACTGATTCTGTACTGCAGGAAATATTATGTGCCGATCATCATCGCCATACTGTGTGCTGTAGGCGGCACCGTATTCACGCTGATCGGTCCGGATAAGCTGTCTGATCTGACGCGTGTTATCACAGACGGCCTGCTCACGGGCATCGACATGAACGCCGTGGCCAAAATCGGCCTGCTTCTGGTGACCTTCTACGTCTGCGGAGCGGCGCTGTCCTTTATCCAGCATTTTATCATGACCACGATTTCCCAGGTAGTATCGAAGCGGATGCGGAGCGATATTTCCAGAAAAATCAACGCCCTGCCCATGAGCTATTACAGCAGGACCTCCAACGGCGATATTCTGTCCCGCGTCACCAACGACGTGGATATGATTTCACAGTCCCTGAACCAGAGCGTCGGCATGCTGGTATCCGCTATCACTCTGTTCGTGGGCTCGCTGCTCATGATGCTGATCACCAACGTGATTATGGCAGTTACCGCCATTGCGGCGATTATTCTGGGCTTCCTGCTGATGCGCCTTATCACGGGACATTCCCAGAAGTATTTTTCCCGCCAGCAGCGCCATCTGGGAGAGCTTAACGGCCACATTGAGGAAATCTACTCCGGGCATACCGTGGTAAAGGCTTACAATGGCGAAGAAAACGCCCGGCGCGATTTCGACGAGCTGAACGGCAAGCTGAAGCAGAGCGCCTTCCGGGCCCAGTGCCTGGCCGGACTGATGCAGCCTCTGATGATTTTCATCGGCAATCTCGGTTATGTAGCTGTCTGCGTAGTAGGCGCAGTACTGACTATGAACAACCAGATCGGCTTCGAGGTTATCGTCGCCTTCATGATGTACGTGCGTTTCTTTACGCAGCCGCTGTCCCAGATTGCACAGGCTACCCAGTCCCTGCAGTCGGGAGCTGCCGCCGGCGAACGTGTCTTTGAATTTCTGGAAGCGGAAGAGATGGCTGATGAAAGCGGCAAGACCGCCCATCTGGAACAGGTCAGCGGCACCGTTGAATTTGACCACGTCAAATTCGGATACAACAATGACAAAATCATCATCCACGATTTTTCCGCCAGGGCGCTTCCGGGGCAGAAAATCGCTATTGTCGGTCCCACCGGAGCAGGAAAGACCACGCTGGTCAACCTGTTAATGCGCTTTTATGAAATTCAGGGCGGTGAGATCCGCATTGACGGAATCCCCACTTCGTCCCTGAAGAGGGAGGATGTGCACTCCCAGTTCTGTATGGTGCTGCAGGATACCTGGCTGTTCGAGGGTACGATCCGCGAAAACCTGATCTACTGCACGCCGGACGTCCCTGAAGGCAAAATGGAAGAGGCCTGCCGGGCCGTAGGGCTGGAGCACTTCATCAGCACGCTGCCTCAGGGCTACGACACAATACTCAACGACCAGCTGAACCTGTCTCAGGGGCAGAAGCAGCAGCTGACCATCGCACGTGCCATGATCGCAGACAAGCCCATGCTGATTCTGGACGAAGCCACCAGCTCCGTGGATACCCGCACAGAGCAGCAGATCCAGAGCGCCATGGACGCGCTGATGAAGAACAGAACATCCTTTGTCATCGCCCACCGGCTTTCCACCATCAAGAATTCCGATCTGATTCTGGTGTTAAAGGATGGAGACATTATCGAAAGCGGTACTCATGAAGAGCTGCTTGCCAAGGGCGGCTTCTACGCCGGACTTTACAACAGCCAGTTTGAACAGGCACAGTAGGGGAGGGAAAATAAAATGAAATGCAACTACATCACCATTGAGCGGGAATACGGCAGCGGCGGCACGAAGATCGCCCGCCGCCTGGCCGAAGAATGCGGGATTCCCTGCTATGGTCAGGAAATTCTGGAGGCCGTATCCAGAAAGAACAACGTGCCGGTGGATTCCATCCAGCACTATGAGGAAAGCGTCTCCGGCAGCTTTCTGTACACCCTGTTCCTCATGAGCAAATCCCAGTCCGGCGACTCGGACATGCTGACGCAGGAAGGCCACATCTTCCTGGACGAACAGAAGGAAATCGAGCGTCTTGCTGCGAAGGGCCCCGCCATCTTCCTGGGCCACTGCGCGGCAGGCGCGCTGAAGAGCTATCCCGGCGTCGTCAAAGTATTCATCCGGGCCAATGAAGAGGACAAGAAAAAACGGATTATCAAAGACTACGCCATCCCGGAGCGGCAGGCGGAGGCAGTCCGCAAAAAATACGACAACAAACGCTCCAGATATTTCTATGCCAACACTGCCCGCCGCTGGACAGACCTGCGAAATTACGACATGATTCTGGATTCCTCGGGGCTCGGCATGGACGGCTGTGTCACGGTGCTGAAAAGTCTGATTGACAGAAGCTGACGCCTGCACATATTTCAGAAAAAAGAGGAGACCTCCTGCGTTCTGTGCCGGAGCTGTCTCCTTTTTTTCTGCGGCGTCAGGCTGACGGGAAATCGCTCAGAATCCGCCGCCTTTTCCGCCGCTTTCTTATTATGTCTCTTTCCCGCTGTTCTCTGCAGTTACGTCTCATCCTGCAGCGCGTCGTAGCCGTGCTCGCCTGTTCTGACCTTGATTACGTCCTCCACATCGTAGACAAAGATCTTGCCGTCTCCCACATTTCCTGTATAGAGCACCTTCTGCACGGTATCTACCAGAACCTCCGTAGGAATTTTGGATACCACAATGTCGATCTTGACCTTCGGCAGCAGCCGCGTCTCAATAGGCGCGCCGCGGAAGTACGCCTGATGTCCCTTCTGCATGCCGTGTCCGAACACATTTGTAATCGTAATGCCGGTTACGCCCAGCTTCTCCAGCGCGTCCTGGAGTTCAGCGAACTTCGTCTGATTGGCGATAATCGTGACCTTTGTCATCTTGCCGCCTGTCTTCGGCGCGGATACCGCTGCCGCGGCCTCCTCCGCCGGTACGCCGCCGAATGTTACGGCTTCCTCAGATTCATCTGGCGCAGCGCCGGTCCCGCCGGCTCCTGCCGCCACTGCTTCGCGGACGCCGGCAGCGATTTTCTCTGCCGTTTCATCCCCATACCGTTCCTCTGACAGTCCGGTGGCCGGAGCAAAATCCGGATAGGCAATATTTCCATGCTCGCCCACATCCAGACCCGCCAGCTCCTCTTCGCGGGACACGCGGATCCCGCAGGTTTTCTTCAGTACCAGCCAGATAATGGAAGAAGAAACAAACACAAACGCTCCCACAGACACGATGCCCAGCAGCTCCACGCCCAGCAGTCCGAAGCCGCCGCCATAAAACAGCCCGTTGGCAGTGGACAGGCTGGTCACACCTTCCTTGGCAAAGAGGCCCACGCACAGCGTTCCGAAAATACCGCAGCCCAGATGGACGGATGTGGCGCCCACCGGATCGTCGATCTTCAGCTTATCGAAGAATCCCACCAGGAATACAACCAGCACGCCGGCTACAGCTCCAATCAGCAGTGACACTTCAATCGTCACATAGGCACAGCTTCCTGTCACACCCACCAGACCGGCCAGACAGCCGTTGATGGTCATGCCCAGATCCGGCTTCCCGATGACGATCCAGGAGGCAATGGTGGACGTCAGTACCGCCGCGATCGCCGAGGTATTGGTCGTAAACAGGATATGCATCACATCCGACGGATTCTGGAAGCTCATGGTAGAGCCCGGGTTAAAGCCGAACCAGCCCAGCCAGAGCACGAAGAGGCCGATCACCGCCAGGGACATGCTGTGCCCCGGTATGGCTCTGGGCCTGCCGTCCTTGCCGTATCTGCCGATACGGGGCCCCAGAATCATGGCGCCGGAAAGCGCCGCCCAGCCGCCTACGGAATGCACCACCGTATCGCCCGCGAAATCCATGAATCCCAGATCCGCCAGCCAGCCGCCGCCCCAGACCCAGTGGCCGACGATGGGGTATACCACCAGCGTAAGCACAAAGGAGAAAATAATAAAAGAAACGTATTTAATCCGCTCGGCCACAGCGCCGGACACAATGGTGGCGGCAGTGCCGCAGAACACCAGCTGGAAGAATACCTTGCCCCAGAACGGCACGTTGGAGGTCAGTGTGTCCGCGTAGAAGGAATGATCCTCTGTCCCCAGAATAAACAGGTTCTGCGTTCCGACAAAGGGATTATCGCCGCCGAACATCAGGCCCCAGCCCAGCAGCAGAAATCCCAGGGAAGAGACGGCAAACACGATAAAATTCTTCGACAGAATATTAACCGTATTCTTCGACCGCGCAAAGCCGGCCTCCACCGAAGCGAATCCCAGATTCATAAAGAACACCAGTATCGCAGCCAGAAACACCCAGAAAGTATCCACAAGCATCGTCGTATCCATACATTCACCCTCCTCTTTTTCTTTTTGCAGATAATTCTGCACAGCAAAACAGGACAAAGGCGCTTCCCTTGCAGCACCTTTGCCCTGTCGGTATGATCTCATTATACGCCCCGTACATTCTCTCGTCAATTATGCGTTTTTATAAAAAATTTACGCATGTATTATTTATTTTTATTAAATTTTGCAGAAATTATAGGGTGATTTTTCGCTTTTCCCACAGATGCTTTGCTCCCTCGCTGTTTTGAAAACATGCCGGAACGCCGAAAAAAGGGAATCCATCTCTGGATTCCCCGGCTTCTGGAGCATATGGGATTCGAACCCACGGCCTCCACAATGCGAATGTGGCGCGCTCCCAACTGCGCTAATGCCCCGTCTCACCTACTATACATCAAAAATTCCGGAATGTCAAACACAACCTGATTTTTTCAGCTGCCTTGCTGTGCGTCTGTAATTACCGCATATTCCAACACCCGATCAAGGATCAGGTTCGTCATAATATACTGATCTACCGCTTCCTGTCCGTAGCTGTCAATCAGCGTCTCACTGTCCACACCGTACACCCCCGCCAGAGCTTCCAGCTCCGTCTGATACTCTTCATTCTCGCTGCTTAAACCCTCCGCCTGCTGCAGCGCCTCCAGAAGCAGCCTGCTCTGAGCGACAGAACGGCCATACTGTTCTCTGCGGACTTCGTATTCGTCCTGTGTCAGACCGTTATTTTCAATATATTCCTCCAGCTCCATCCCACTGTACGCGGCTTCCTGGGTAATGCCGGATTCGAATTCCATTTCACCTTCTTCCACATAAGAAGCCGGGAGCTGCAGAAACTCTGAATTTTCCTGAATCATAGTCCAGGCTTCCTGACGCAGGGTCTGCTCCGCCGTATTCTGACGGTTCGTTTCCAGATTTTCCCTGACATACTGGCGGAATTCATCTGCCGTCCCATAGGCGCCGTCCGTATTTTCCTCTACCCATGCGTCTGTCAGCTCCGGCGGGCGGCTGATGGTATGAACCGTTACATGGAACACCACCTCCGCGCCCTGCATTTCCTCCGAACGGTAATCCTCGGGAAATGTCAGATTCAGATCCCGGCTCTCGCCAGCCTTCATTCCAATCAGGCCGTCCTCAAAGCCATCAATAAAACGGCCCGACCCGATTACCAGATCCGCGCTTTCACTGGTGCCTCCTTCAAAGGCCACGCCGTCCTGCGTTCCCTCATAGGCTATATTTACCGTATCGCCCTCCTGTACGGTAGCGCCTTCATCTGTTACCTCTTCCGGCGTCATCAGGGAATTCACATAGGATTCCACATCCTCATCGGTGACAGCCTCCACGGTGCGGGTCAGCTCCAGCCCTTTGTACTCTCCCAGCCGGATACAATCCTCCAGAACGAACTCTCCGTCCACAAGCGGCAGAGCTTCCAGTTCCTCCAGAGCAGCATCATTTTCCTCCCCGTCAGCCGTTTCCCCGCTGTCCGCTTCCGTCCCGCTCTCCGTCTGTCCGGAAACGGAAGAAGTTGTATTGTCATCGTTCTCGTTTGTACTGCCGTCGCTGCAGCCTGCCATGGCCAGCGCCGCCCCCAGGCACAGCGCTGCCAGATATATTCTTTTTCTCATAATTTCCTCTCTTCCTGCCGTAATGCCGTTTTCTGTTCTTCCGGTCTGCGTCCGCAGCCCGGCTGCCCGCCTGATACGGCGCCGTTTCTCAGGCATTTTCCAGATTCATCACATTCTGAAATTCCTCATACGTATCGATCTCATGAATTCCCTGCCGCACATACCCCGGGCGCACCTGTATCCAGGTCAGATTGCTTCCTGCCTCAATGCAGAAATAACGGAAGCCCTGGCTCTGCAGATACGTATACTTTTCATTGGAATCCGTATATTCGCTCCAGCTTCCGATGTCCGTCTCACAGGGGTAAATCAGTATATCACTCCCGCCGATTAACGCCGCCACATCTGACTGCCACTGCCCGTTGTCAGCCTCCACCAGGGAAAGCTCGCTGCCGTAGCTGATATAATTATTCCCGTAGCTGGCCAGGTTCCAGCCGCTGTTTTTAAGAACTTCCACCACCTGGCGGCAATTCTCCGTCTCCGCAGCCGTATCAAAGGTTCCGTATGCGGCCGCGTAGGGATTATTTTCTTCAGAAGACAGATAAGAGCTCGTCCGATACCCCAGAATGCCGTTGTAGCCGGTCAGTCCCAGGGTCCCCCTGGCTCCCCGGTAGCAGAAGTCCGGATGCTCCTCTATAAAAGCGTTCAGACAGGGCACCACATCGTAATTTCCCGTAACCGTGCTGCCGTCCGGCTGCATATATTCATTGACGATATTTCCATCCGAATTCAGAACCAGTCGGGAAGCGTAGCCGTTTCCCGCTTTCTCGAAGGGATAGCTCACATCCCGCTGTGACAGCACGAAAGGCTTTTTCCCCTCCGGAAGCCAGATACTTCCCATCTGAAAAGCAGTGCTTCCCGCAGAATCAGTCACAGTCTCCACCAGGTCGTACAGATCTACCAGGACGTATCCGTTATCATACAGCTCCTGGAGAATCTGATTGAACTGATCCACCGTCAGAGGCGAAGTGCCCTCCGCCGCCGCGTCACCGTTCACCAACAGAGTGGGAAAGGAAAAATGGCGGACTGTCGCTGCGCTCATCTCCACCAGATCAGCCTGTGCAGTCCTGTATTCCGTTATCGCAGCCTGAATCTCGCTGCTGCGCCCTGCGCCTTCTGTCTCATTGAGCACTTCCACCGCTCCGTCGTAATCATACTGAGCAGCCAGCAGCGCCGCGTACTCCTCCCGGCTCATGGCCTGCGTCCCGTCCGACTGAGCTTCCGCTCCGGTCTGCTCCGCACCGTTCTGCCCGTTTCCAAGGGCTCCCGCAATCCCCCGAACCGCCAGTACGATCAGCAGGATTCCGATTGCAGCCAGAACGCTTCTCAGAATATACGCCCGCCTTCTTCTTCGCCGCCGGAGTTCTTCTCTCTGCCGGCGCAGCCTGGCTCTTCTGCGTCGCTCCGCATCTGAAATCTTTCGATCTGCCATGTCTTTCTCCTTTGTAAGCATCGCCATCCGATGTCCCGCCCGGCGTCAGACACTCTTCCGCCGGCCGTTTTATTATAGCACAGGCGGCTGTCCGTAAGCAAGTTCAGATGATTCCCGTAATAAAGATCTCCAGTCCTATCACGATCAGGATAGCGCCTCCCAGCACCTGAGCCTTATTGGCCAGCTTATTTCCGAATTTTTTCCCGATCAGCAGCCCGGCCATGCAGATCACAAAGGTAACAGCGGCGATAATCGCGGCGGCGGTCAGCGCCATAAGCCAGCCGTACCCCGCAATGGTAAATCCCACCGACAGCGCGTCAATGGAGGTGGCAACTCCCTGGAGCAGCAGCGCCGCCGGACCCACGCCCGTCTTTTCCTCCTCAGAGTCCCTGCTCCGGACGCCCCCGGCCAGCATTTTCCCTCCGATAAACACCAGCAGAATCAGGGCAATCCACGGAATAAACATCTCAAAGGCCTGAAAATACTGCACGACCGTATGAACGCACAGCCATCCGATCAGCGGCATCAGCGCCTGGAATCCCGCAAATACTCCGCTGATTCCGCACATTTTTCTCCGCCTCATACCCGGCTCATTCAGCCCGTTGGCCATCGACACCGAAAACGCATCCATCGCCAGGCCCACCCCCAGCAGGATGCTGTTAAAAAAGAACATCAATCCCCATTCCATCCGGTTTCCTCCTGTTGTGTTCATAACAAAAACCCGGCATAACCTCACAGGCTAACTCCGGGTCCTGAAAACGAAAAAAGACTCCATGTATAGCCCTGCAGGTATACATGAGTCTCGCAATTTAAAACAAGCCAGACCGGAAGCCGGTCAGTATGTTGACTTGCTACGCACCAATGCGCTTGCTACTCCCTCACGGGAAATTTGTTTCAGTAAAATATAGCTTATTTGTCGAAAAATGTCAACCGGATTTCCGTATTTATTTGCGTACAATTCCGTTATGCTCCGCAGTCCTGATATGGATGTATGGACAGTCGCTTACATGCAAGCATGTCGCGTCTGTCCATATATCCACATCGGCTGTGAATCGTAACCTTCGTTCAAATTACCATTTGCCTTTTAAAGAAATAGATGATAGAATATGGAAGAATAACAGAGGAGGTGCAGGCATATGGAATGGTGGCAGATCCTGATTATTGTACTTGCTGCAGTCGCAGCGGTTATTATTATCCTGTATATTCTGGGCAAACGCGCGAAGAAAAAACAGGAAGCACAGCAGGAACAGATCGAAGCGTCCAAGCAAACGCTTTCCATGCTGATTATTGACAAAAAGAAACTGAGAATCAAGGATTCGGGCCTGCCGCAGATGGTAATTGACCAGACGCCCAAGCTTATGCGGCGGACCAAGCTCCCCGTTGTGAAAGCCAAAGTTGGTCCGAAGATCATGACCTTCATCGCTGAAGCATCTGTTTATGAGATCATTCCGGTAAAGAAGGAGATCAAGGCAACTGTCAGCGGCTTATACATCATCGGGGCCAAAGGAATCCGCGGCTCCCTGGAACAGCCCAAATCCAAGAAAAAGAAAGAGAGCGCTTTCAACCGGCTGCTTCGTAAAGGCCGGGGCGAAATCTGACTTTCCGGAAGCGCCGGGAGCTAAAAGCCGAAAAAAAGCCGTTGCACTGCAGCAACGGTCTTTTTTTCGGCTTTCTGTCTCTTCCTCCGAGTGCCTTACGGCAGGTTCTGAGCTTTTCTCAGGATTCCAGAGAGAAGTCCCCGCCTTCTTTTGACTGAACATTCATCTGGATCGTACAATCCGCCACGTAGCTCTCATTCAGATCCAGGGCATAATCTACCTGAAGGTCGATATTATTTTTCCCTTCATGTACCCGGATATTGGTGGCGGCAATTCCCATATTCATAACGCCGTAGGGCGTCTGATAGTAGGAAAGGGTCTTCTTGTTCTCCTCAAAAACCATATGTACGTTTATCAGCCCTTTTTTTCTAACCTCCAGCTGATCCTCCTTAAATTTCATCATATTGTGAGTCGGCTCCTCAAAACCCTCTACCGCCTCCTCGAACAGCAGGTAATGCTGGCCGTTTTTCTTATAATACTCACCCGGCGTCACAACTTCCACCGGCTCCATATCATCCTCGCTCTGGACGAACTGCAGTCCCCGGATGGTAATGATCACATCTTTTGTCATATCTTCTCCTTCAGTATTCTTCTATCGGTATCTGCTGCGCTTCCCTGATCTCACAGGGCAGGACGGAATTGGCAAATGCCAGGAATTTTTCCACGGTGTCGCTGGCATAGAACCGGTATTTTTCTTCCTCCGGACAGGAGCTTTCCTTTTCCAGATGCAGCTCTTCCAGCATCCGCTTCAGCGCCTGGGCTGTCTCATAAGCCGGGTTCACCAGCGTTACCTGATCGCCCAGAATGCCCCGCAGCAGAGAACGCAGCAGCGGATAATGGGTGCAGCCCATGATCAGCGTGTCAATATCCTTTTCCAGCAGCTCCGCCAGATAACGCTTTGCTACCTCTACAGTAATCGGATCTCTGGTCCATCCCTCCTCCACCAGCGGAACAAACAGCGGACAGGCTTTTCCGAACACTGTAATCTCCGGATCCTCAGCCTGAATCAGCTTCCGGTACAGATGGCTGTGTATGGTACTTTCCGTGGCGATCACACCGATTCTCTTATTTCGTGTGGCCGTCACAGCCATACTGGCACCCGGCTTCACCACACCCAGAATCGGCAGATCTATCTCATTTTCTATGGTATCCAGTGCCAGGGCACTGGCCGTATTGCAGGCCACCACGATGGCTTTAACGTTCTGTGTTCTCAGGAAGCGCACGATCTGGCGGGAATAGCGCAGTACCGTGGCCTGTGATTTGCTTCCGTAGGGTACGCGGGCGGTATCTCCAAAATAAACAATTCTTTCTTCCGGCAGATTCCGCATGATTTCCCGAACCACCGTCAGCCCGCCGACGCCCGAATCGAATACCCCTATAGGCGCATTTCTGTCTGAGTTCATTCTGATCTCTCCCTGTTTCTTATTCACAGGAAGGACATGCCGCCCATTCCTGTGAATGCAATTCTCTCTTAGTCTAACATATTTCTTTCCCTAAAACCAGAGAAACCCGATAGAAATATCACCTTTTTGCAGGATGCTGTCATAGGCTTCATCACTCAGTACATTTTTCAGCTTTTTTCCTCCTTTTTCTGTCATTACCGGATGCAGAGCGTCTTCAAAGCAGAGAGAAGGATAAATGAGGCACCACCAGTTATGGCCCAGTCCGTTCCCGATCTCTACCTGAAGCGTTTCATAGGTTCCTGCCGGAAACGTATAGTCCCCGTACGTTTTCACGGGAAACTCCGCCGTGGTCAGCTCCACCGTAACAATATCTCCGCTCCCTGCTTCCCGGACAGTCTCTTGCGCCTCTTCCTGCAGCTGCGGAAGAGCGGATGTCAGACATGCCCTTGTCTCTTCCAGGTCATCTGTATATGCCAGAAGCTCTTCCATGGAATACAGAAGCCTTTCCTTTACCTGGTTTTTAATCTCCTGGTCCGCCCTGCGGTCGCTGTTAGCCAGCACATGAAACCGGATAACCTGACCGGCGATCTCCCGCTGCACCTGCCGCTCCTGCTCCGTGACCCGCCATGCCCAGGCTGCCCCCGCAAGCCCCATAACCAGCGCCGCCAGAAGCGCCAGATTTCTTTTCCAGAATCTCATATCCGTCCTCCTTCACACTCCCCCATGACGCGGGAATCTATCTGAAGGATCGCCGGACTGCCGGGATTCTATACTTCATTCACAGTTTTTTCCAGAAAAATCTGCCCGTCCTCCACTGTCACGCGGGGAATTTCCGGCAGCCGGCGGTAATTGTTCCATTCGTAGAAACAGTTTTCCAGGGTCAGCGGCTGATCCCTCTCCGCCCCGCTCCGGTTGTCATACAGCCCCGTCAGGTAGTTGCCGATGGTGCCGTCGCTGTTTAATTCCATCAGCCGGGACGGATCATCCATCCGGAACAGATAGGCGCTCTTTCCCAGCACCACGCTGTTTTCCATATAATCGAACAGGTAACGGACAGCCTCTTCGCGCTCCAGCAGGCTGTCTCCCAGAATCACCGCCTGCACGTGGCCCAGATCCAGCTCGTACTCCTGCGTGGCATCATACAGACTGTGAATCTCATCCATGTCCTTTCCCCGAAAAACCGTTCCGGTATTCTGCTCCTGTCCGCTCTCCTGAGCATCCTTTCCCTGCCCTGTGTCCACAGGCAGATCAGCCATTCCGTAGATGATCACATATTCTTCATTCTGCCAGTCCGCAGAAACGGCCATTGGATAAGCCCGCATTTCCGGCTCCACACCGGCGCAGCCCCCGAACCCGAAAACAGCCAGACTGGCTGCCAGACATGCTGTCAGACATCTCTTTCTCATATTTTTTCTTTTCATTCCTTCGCCCCGCTTTCCGCGCTTTGCGGTTTTGTTTTTTCACTCCGAAACCGCCGCTGCGCCCAGAGAGCCAGCGCCGTAATCAACAGAAACAACGGCGCGTAAATGTCCTGCAGCAAAGTTACATATATATCCGAAACCTTCTTTCCCTGCCAGTCGATCAGACTGCCCAGCCAGATGAGCCCCGCCAGAATCAGACGGGTCCAGTCTCTCTTCCGTCCGTTTCTTCCCACAAGCCAGCAGCCATAAAACAGAATGCTTCCCAGAGAAAACAGCAGACTGAATACCAGAACTGCCAGCCACACAATATCAAACCGCTTCAGAAAGCCGCCAGGCAGGCCTGTTCCCGCCATCAGATCCAGAATGGGAAATTCTCTGTCCCGCACACCGGCAAATCCATAGACGCCCAGCAGGATCACGACAGCGGCCAGCAGAATGGCCGACGCCAGAAGCAGACCGTGGAGCAGGCTGCGAAAGGTGCCTCCTTTTTCCGTCCGGCTTCCCTTGTCCACCCGGGACAGCAGAAAAGCCGCCAGACTGACGGACGTCCCAACGGTAAAATACTGATATGCTCCTTCCGCTACCGTCTCTGCCGACCATGGCTCCATCAGGGAAAAATCCGGAGCATGGAGATGGAACGCCGCGAAAATCAGCAGCAGCACCAGAATACCAATTACCCAGGGAAAGCTGATCTCCGAAAGCCTTCCCCGGCGCTGCACCTCATTTCCCATACCCAGTCCCGCCGCCAGAATAAACACTGCGCTGATCAGCGGCAGCGGCACACCCGTCAACAGATACCGCTCTGTCAGAAAGCTGATCTTTTCCAGGAGAAAGCTGCCGCTCAGTACCAGAAAAGAGAGATACACAAGAGAAATCAACCATTTTCCTATGCAGCCGAAGTATTTTTCCAGGTTTCCATAGGCTGCGGAAGCCCGCACCAGAAAAAAAAGGTACAGCACGAGAAAGCCCAGACCAATTACCATGCCGGCAACAGAATTGCCTCCGCCCGAGGCTATTTCTCCCGCCTGAAACAACAGAAAGATACCCACCAGGCTCAATACGAACTGCCTCTTCAGCTGCCGTCTGGATATCCGTTGATTATCCGCAAACATCATGCATCCCCCTTTTTCTTTAATCGGATTCTCTGCTCGCGCCTGGCAAATGCAGGACGGGTCCGGAGGGTCCGGAAAGGCCCCCGGAACAGGTTGTCCCGTTCATTCTGATATCCCTGCAGCTCCCTGCTGACGAATGGCATCAGGTAGGGAATTCTGAAGCTGGTCAGTCCGGACAGATGCCCCGCCAGCAGGAAAAGCCCCACCGTCAGGCCAAAGCAGCCCATAAATCCGCCCAGCAGGATAAACCCATACTTCAGCAGACGGAAGGGCGCGGAAAATTCTTCGTTGGGTATGCCAAGAGAACTCAGTGCGCTGACTGCCACTACCACCACCGTCATAGGGCTGACCAGATTAGCGCTGACCGCGGCGTCTCCGATAATCAGGCCGCCCACAATTCCGATGGTGCCGCTCAAGGGTCCAGGCATCCGCACGCCCGCTTCCCGGATCAGTTCAAAAGCCAGCTCCATGAGAAGTATTTCCACCAGGCTTGGGAAAGGAACTCCTTTGCGCGCTTCCGCAAAAGAAAGGATCAGGTTGGCCGGAATAATCTGCGTGTGAAAATTAATAACTGCCAGATAGAATCCGGAGCTCAGCAGCGCGGCAAAAATTGCAGCGTAGCGAAGCAGACGCTGAAAATTAACCATCTCAAAACGGTTATAACGGTCCTCACTGACCTTGACAAAGCTGTTGAATACCGCTGGCAGCAGCAGAGCCACAGGGGAGTTGTCACACAGAAGCACGACCCGGCCGTTCAGCGCCTCCATAGCTGCCCGATCCGGCCGTTCCGTCGTTTCAAACTGCGGAAACGGAGAGATCCAGTCCTTCTCCGCCAGCTGCTCCAGCATACCAGAATCCAGAACCCCGTCGATCTCCCAGGCATCGAGCCGCTCTCTGATCTCCTCCAGAAGCCCCGGATAAACCAGTTCTTCCATATAAACCAAAGCTACCAGCGTATCAGACCGGACGCCTGTCTGCATTTCCTCCACCTTCAGCCCCGTGCTCCGCACCCGCTTCCGGATCAGCGCCGTGTTCAGCTTCACCGAATCGGTAAAGCCTTCCCTGGAGCCCCGCAGCACCTTCTCCGATTCCGCCTTGGTCACGCCCATATTGGGGTAGCCCCTGCCCGCTATCTTCACAGCCCGGTCAAACCCGTCCATGAAAAAGACAGCGTTGCCGGACAGCAGAGAGGCCATCGCTTCTTCCATGGTGCCGTAAGTAGCTGTGTCGGAGATGCCGGCTCCGTTCTTTTCCACAAAGCTTCTCATCTCCTCTTCCGGAAGCGTCCAGAGTCGATTGATAAATTTTCCGGCCACGGAATCAGCCAGCATCATATTGCTGACAGTTACTTCCACGAATGCGATGACGCAGTCCGTCTGCTGATGTTTCCCCAGCTTCATATGTCGGATAATTACATCGTCACATTTCTCACATTCCCGGCGGAGATACATTTCATTTTCCTGAATATGTTCCGAAACCTTCATAAAAATCTCCTCCTCACCAAAAAAGAGACATCCGGGGATGTCTCTTTCTATCATCTGCACTGTCTGCAGGTTTTATTCACTTTTTTTCTCCGTTCCGAGAATTGTTTCCAGAATATAGTCCTGCTGCCGTTCAATATGCTTCTGGGTGACGCGCTTCGCCCCCTCCATATCTCTCTCCCGCAGCCGCTCTAAAAGCTCGTCGTGTTCCTGCACCAGCGAGGCGCGGATCTCCTCATCCTTCAGATATTCCACCCGGTAACGGTACATCTGCTCCCGGATGTTGTTCAGAAGCTGCACCAGCCGGTCATTGGCCGTAGCCTTATAAACCAGATCGTGAAACTCCACATCCGCCTCCGCCAGCTCTGTCAGATCCTCAGCAAGCACGGCCCTTTCAAACCGGCGTGACGCCTGATGCAGACCCTCCAGCTGTTCCTCTGTAATACGCTGGCAGGCGAATTTTACCGCAAGCTCCTCCAGCCCGATACGCACCTCCAGCACTTCCTTCAGATCCTTGGCTGTGATCTCTGCCACCTGAGCCCCCTTCCGTGGGATCATTACCACCAGACCTTCCAGCTCCAGCATCCGGATCGCCTCGCGTATGGGGGTTCTGCTGACGCCCAGCCGGTTGGCCAGCTTAATTTCCATAAGCCGCTCTCCCGGCTTCAGATCACCCTGCATAATTCCTCTGCGAAGAGTATGGAAAACCACATCCCGCAGAGGCATATACTGATATTCTCTCATGATTTTGCTTAAGTCATCATCTTTCATCGGTATATCCTCCATTTACGAAAGGCTTCGTCAGGAATACCTGTCTGGCCAGCCGGCTTGTCCGCAGCGCCCGGTACGCGCTCCTGGCCTTCTCTTCATCGTCAAAGATGCCAAACACCGTAGGACCGCTGCCGCTCATCAGAGAATTGCAGGCGCCATGTTCCACCATATGCCGCTTGATCTGACCGATCACAGGATACTCCGGAACCGTCACCCGTTCCAGTACATTTGCCATGCGGGCAGTCACGCCGGAAAGAGAGCCCTCCCGGATCGCCCGGATCATTCCGTCGATGTCGGGATGATCCTCAATTTCCCCTGCCCGCAGGTTTCCATAGACAAATTTTGTTGAAACACTGATACCCGGCTTCCCGATCAGAATATGGCAGGGCGGCAGTGACGGCAATGGCGTCAGCTTCTCCCCGATTCCCTCTGCGAGAGCCGTTCCACGCAGAATACAATAAGGGACATCCGCGCCGACCTTCACGGCACGCCGCATCAGCTCTTCCGTTGACAGTCCGAGCCGGAACATGCGGTTGACTCCTACAAATGCCGCGGCGGCGTCAGAGCTTCCGCCGGCCATACCCGCAGCCACAGGTATCGTTTTCTTCAGACGGATATCCAGTCCCTTCCGGATGTGAAATTCGTCCATCAGCATGGCCGCCGCCCTGCAGACCAGATTATTCTCATTGGTCGGCAGAAAAGACAGGTTGGCAGAAAGCCGGATGCCCGGTTCTTCGCTGACCGTCATTTCCAGCAGGTCATATAGCTGGACGGTCTGCATGATCATGCGGACCTCGTGATATCCGTCATCCCGTTTCCGGAGCACATCCAGACCCAGGTTTATCTTTGCCATCGCGCGTAATTTCATAATTTTCTCCAGAATGTTTTTTGTATACAATAATTATACTATCCACTTCCGATGCCTTTGTCAAGGCTCTACTTTCTTCACTAACAGAAGGGAATCCATGGGCTGCAGCGTCTCGCTCTTCAGACCGTTCAGCTTCTGTATTTCCTCTGTGGTGGTATAAAAACGCTTGGCGATATCCCAGAGCGTATCTCCGGGCTGCACCAGATAACAGACAATTCCCGGCATGTTCTGCAGCTTCTCCATATCCAGCTCTTCTTCCCGGATCTCGCTGATAATTTCTTCTTCCCTTCCGGAAAAGACCACGGCATTCAGATTGATCACCGCCCGGACTTCTATCTCATTGCTGTCGATCATGGTAGTAGACAGCTGCTCCAGATCCGTCCGCAGATAATAGCGGCAGTCGGCGGTGATGCCGGGCGCCTCCACCACATGGGTAAAGGGTATGGCCGATTCCACAGAGTAGAAGGGCATCTCGTCATCCGTAATAATGTAGAGAATCCGCAGCTCCACCACGCCCTCCACCTGGATGCCGTTTTCCACGATTTTCTTCTCATCCACTTTGATGCTGCCCTCTCCGTGGCAGATCTGCAAAACCTTATTCTGCACGCCCTCCACCTGCAGCCGGTCGCTGACCCGGCATTTGGAAAAGTTTTTTACCAGCAGACTCTCCAGCGTACGGGGCTCTGATACAGGTATTGCCTGCTTTTGCGGCGTATAAACATCCAGAAGCAGCTCGCAGGCGGTCTCCTGATACAGCTTCAGATCCAGCTCCAGCACCACATCCAGCTGCAGGACCCTCTCCTCCCCGTCTGCGTCAGGGGCGATCTCCATGGCGTTCTGGATCATGGTGGTTTCAATGATCGGCACCATATCCGAGGTACAGCCGGCGCATTCCACAGCTCCCGTGAAGGGAATGGCCTGCTCCAGCCACTGCAGCGGATTATCTTCATCCGTCCCTGAATACAGCACAAACAGAAACAGCTCGCCTTTTACCGTGACTTTGTCCTCCTCTGCCCGCAGATCCAGCCCCCGAATCTCCAGATCCTTCCAGAGAATTCCGTGGATATCAGGCTTATTGGAAGCGATGGTCACTTCTTTTTTGATCCGGAGCGTATCCTTCTTCTGTACGCCCAGCTCCAGCGCCCGGATGTTTTTCTTGCGGACGGAAATTCCTTCCTCGTCCTTCAGCCCCATGGGCAATTCAAT
This sequence comes from Candidatus Scatomonas merdavium, assembly GCA_018716575.1. Taxonomy (GTDB): domain Bacteria; phylum Bacillota; class Clostridia; order Lachnospirales; family Lachnospiraceae; genus Scatomonas; species Scatomonas merdavium. The sequence continues at coordinate 25,337 of DVJR01000063.1, forward strand.
ATCCGAAAGCTCCTCTACGGACGCCTGAAAGGTTACCACAGCCTTGATATTCAGCTTTCTGGAGTTGACAAGGTGAATGCTCAGATCCTCAATCTCCCATTTCAGGCAGATCTTATCCCCGCTGGAAAGTCCGTCCAGATTCAGCCCTTCATCAATGGGGAGCTGGCCCTCCAGGCTGCATACCTTCTTTTCCTCGCCGTCGGAAACATACAGAAGGGAAAATCCCAGTGCTCCGGAGATCTGCGCCCGGCCTTCGTTCACCTGCACCTCGTTCACAGTCACTTCCCCTTTTTTCTGAATCATACGGCCTACGTCCGGCCTGGCATCCGGCACATTATAATCTTCATCAAAGGTAATCTGGCTGACTGCCTCTGATTTTCTGTTCAGCTGATGCAGATGATTTCTGATCAATTCCATTTCTTTTTCCCCTTTCATTCAAATATGACCGGCAGTTTCAGATCTTCAGTTTTGATGACCAGATACGGCGTAGAGCCTTCTCCTTTCTGCTCTTCCTCCGTCTCCGGCCCCATCAGGCAGGTCCGGACATGGATAGCTTCTTCCGTGGAAGTCACCTCCTCCACCTGGATGCTGTAGCCTCCGGATTTCTGGCGCCCATAGCCCCGCAGGATATAGAGGTAACCGCTGCTTATGTATGTCATCTGAAACGCCGCGTCGCCCTGCTCCTGAATGACTTCGGCCACCTCCGGCGGAATGGCATCCGGTCGGAGCACCGTATATTCCACCGCCTCCCGCTCCCCCTTTTCCACATTGCTGATTCCGCAGCCGCCAATCAGCAGAAAAGCTGCCAGAAGCAGGAAAAGCCACCGCTTATTTCTCATAACAGGTCCTTCTTCTTCACTTTATAGTATTCTATGCCGGGAGAGAGGGAAAAAGTACGGCAAAAGGTGCTGTCGCAAAAG
>DVJR01000064.1 GCA_018716575.1 Candidatus Scatomonas merdavium
ATATTAAGCTTTTTTGTTGAAAAGTCCATAAATATGAAGTATGATATAATCTATAGCTGTAAAGAAGACTAATTGGAAAGAGGGAAAGAACATGCAATACAGAATAGGATTGATCCACGGCGACGGCATCGGGCCGGAAATTGTCGGTGAAGCGCAGAAGGTGCTGGACGCAGTCTGCGGAAAATACGGCCATACGTTTGAGTATGTCCGGCTGCTGCTGGGCGGCGCTTCTATTGATGCCAACGGCGTGCCGCTGACGGAGGAGACGGTGGCGGAAGCAAAACAGTGTGACGCGGTTCTGATGGGTTCCATCGGCGGTGACGCGGCCACGTCTCCCTGGTATAAGCTGGAGCCCTCAAAACGGCCGGAGGCAGGACTTCTGGGGATCCGCAAAGCCCTGAACCTGTTTGCGAACCTGCGGCCTGCCTATCTGTATGACGAATTGAGGGAAGCCTGTCCGCTGAAGAATGAAGTGATCGGGGAAGGCTTCGATATGATTATCGTCCGTGAACTGACGGGCGGCCTGTATTTCGGAGAGCGGAAGACCACTGAGGAAGACGGCGTCCGGAAAGCGGTTGATACGCTGGTCTACAGCGAAGAGGAAATCCGCCGGGTGGCCCGGAAGGCTTTTGAGATCGCCGGAAAGCGCCGTAAGAAGGTGACCAGCGTGGACAAGGCCAATGTGCTGGATTCCTCCAGACTCTGGAGAACCGTGGTGGAGGAAGTGGCGGAGGAATATCCGGATATTGCGCTGGAACACATGCTGGTAGACAACTGCGCCATGCAGCTTGTACGCGATCCGGGGCAGTTCGATGTGATTCTGACCGAGAATATGTTCGGAGATATTCTTTCCGATGAGGCCAGTATGGTGACCGGGTCCATCGGCATGCTGTCGTCGGCGAGTCTGAACGAGACGAAATTCGGCCTGTATGAGCCGAGCCACGGTTCGGCTCCTGATATTGCCGGGAAGAACCTGGCAAATCCCATTGCCACGATTCTGTCCGCCGCCATGATGCTGCGGTATTCCCTGGATCTGGACCGGGAAGCTGACGCGGTGGAGGACGCGGTGCGGAAAGTCCTGGCGGAAGGCTACCGCACGGGAGATATTATGTCGGAAGGCTGTCAGCGGGTTTCCACCACAGAGATGGGTACGCTGATCGCGGAGCGCATCTGAGGGCGGCCCGCGGGCAAATGGCCGGTGAAAGAAGCAGGAACCAATCAGGAACCGAAAGCGGGGCTTCCGGCTTGCCCGGAAAGGGGTGTTTCAGAGAAACGCGCAGGAGGGTTCCACAGATACAGAACGGAGGAGAAAACGGATATGAGAAGTGATGCGGTAAGAAAGGGGATGCAGCAGGCGCCCCACAGGAGCCTTTTCAATGCTCTTGGCATGACGAAGGAGGAGATGGAACGCCCGCTGGTAGGTATTGTCAGCTCTTATAATGAAATTGTACCGGGACATATGAACCTGGATAAGATAACAGAAGCCGTGAAGCTGGGCGTCGCCATGGCGGGCGGTACGCCGGTGGTTTTTCCGGCTATTGCTGTCTGCGACGGAATCGCCATGGGCCATATCGGCATGAAATATTCCCTGGTGACCAGAGATCTGATTGCGGATTCCACCGAGGCCATGGCCATGGCGCACCAGTTTGACGCGCTGGTCATGATCCCCAACTGTGATAAGAACGTACCCGGCCTTCTGATGGCGGCGGCCCGCATCAACGTGCCGACGGTGTTTGTGAGCGGCGGTCCCATGATGGCCGGCCATGTAAAGGGCCAGAAGAGAAGCCTGTCCTCCATGTTTGAGGCGGTAGGCGCCTATGCTGCGGGAACCATGACCGAGGAGGATGTGGAGGAATATGAATGCAAGACCTGTCCCACCTGCGGCTCCTGTTCCGGCATGTATACGGCCAACAGCATGAACTGCCTGACAGAGGTGCTGGGCATGGGACTCCGGGGCAACGGAACCATCCCGGCTGTTTATTCTGAGCGTCTGAAGCTGGCCAAGCATGCGGGTATGCAGGTGATGGAGATGCTCCGCAGGAATATCCGCCCCAGGGATATTATGACGAAGGAGGCGTTTCTGAACGCCCTGACTGTGGATATGGCCCTGGGCTGTTCCACCAACAGCATGCTGCACCTTCCGGCCATCGCCCATGAGGTGGGCTTTGACTTCAAGCCGGAGCTGGCCAACGAGATCAGCGCGAAGACGCCGAATCTCTGCCATCTCGCACCGGCAGGCCCCACTTATATTGAAGATCTCAATGAGGCCGGCGGCGTCTACGCGGTAATGAAGGAACTGAGCAAGCTGGATCTGCTGAATCTGGACTGCATGACGGTCACGGGCCGTACGGCAGGTGAAAATATACAGGATGCCGTCAATAAGAATCCGGAAGTTATCCGTCCGGTGGAGAACCCGTACAGCAGAACCGGCGGAATCGCCGTGCTGAAGGGCAATCTGGCTCCGGATACGGCGGTAGTGAAGCGTTCGGCAGTCTGTGACGAAATGATGGTGCATGAGGGACCTGCCAGGGTGTTCGACTGCGAGGAGGATGCGATCGCGGCGATTAAGGGAGGCAAAATCGTGGCAGGCGACGTGGTAGTCATCCGTTATGAAGGCCCCAAGGGAGGCCCTGGCATGAGAGAAATGCTGAATCCCACATCTGCCATCGCGGGAATGGGCCTGGGCTCTTCTGTGGCGCTGATTACGGACGGGCGGTTCTCCGGCGCTTCCAGAGGCGCTTCCATTGGTCATGTGAGTCCTGAGGCTGCGGTGGGAGGCCCCATCGCGCTGGTAGAGGAAGGAGATACTATCCGCATCAATATACCGGAATGCCGTCTGGAGCTGGCTGTCTCCGATGAAGAGCTTGAGGCGCGCCGGGCAAAATGGCAGCCCAGAAAGCCAAATGTGACGACAGGTTACCTGGCTCGCTACGCGAAGCTGGTGACCAGCGCCAACAGAGGCGCGGTTCTGGAGATACCGGATTGAAACAGGGAGGAAGGGAGAAAAATATATGCAGTTAAATGGTTCGCAAATCATTATTGAATGTCTGAAGGAACAGGGCGTGGATACGGTTTTCGGCTATCCCGGCGGAACAATTCTGAACGTTTATGACGAGCTGTACCGCCATCCGGAGATCCGGCACGTGCTGACTTCCCATGAGCAGGGAGCGGCTCATGCGGCGGACGGATACGCCAGGGCTACCGGGAAAGTGGGCGTCTGCATGGCTACCAGCGGTCCGGGAGCCACCAATCTGGTGACGGGAATTGCCACGGCCTATATGGATTCAGTCCCGCTGGTGGCGATTACTGCCAATGTGGGAAAGCCGCTGCTGGGAAAGGACAGCTTCCAGGAAATTGATATCGCGGGCGTAACCATGCCCATTACGAAACACAGCATTATCGTAAAAAATATCAATAAACTGGCGGATACTCTGCGCCGTGCTTTTAAAATCGCCAAAAGCGGACGGCCGGGTCCCGTCCTGGTAGACGTGACCAAGGATGTCACTGCGGCCACCTGCGAATATACTTATAAGGAGCCGGAAAAAATTCTTCCGGTGACGGAGACGATTACCGAAGAGGCTCTTGCGGCAGCGGCGGATATGATCAATCAGGCGAAGAAGCCCTATCTGTTCGTGGGCGGCGGCGCGGTGATTTCCGGTGCGGCCGAAGAGGTGCGGGAGCTGGCGCATAAGCTTCAGTCTCCGGTCTGTGACTCTCTGATGGGAAAGGGTACATTTCCGGGTGATGATCCGCTCTATACGGGTATGCTGGGAATGCACGGAACAAAAACCTCGAATCTCGGCATGTATAAATGCGACCTGCTGATCGTTCTGGGCGCCCGTTTTTCCGACAGAGATGTGGGCGATACCAAGGCCTTCGCAGGTCAGGCAAAAATCCTTCAGATCGATGTGGATCCGGCTGAAATTAATAAGAATGTTCTGGTGGACGGATGTGTGATCGGCGATGTGAGGGAAGTCCTGAAACGGCTGCTGCCGATGCTGGAATCCAAGGAGAATCCGGAGTGGCTGGAAGAGATCGGGCAGATGAAGAAAAAATATCCGCTTGCATACCATGAAGAGGGATTAAGCGGACCCTTCGCAATAGAGGAAATTTACCGTGTTACGGGCGGAGATGCCCTGATCTGTACCGATGTGGGACAGCATCAGATGTGGACGGCCCAGTATTTTAAATATACGGTTCCCGGATCGCTGATCACTTCCGGAGGGCTGGGAACCATGGGATACGGACTGGGCGCCGCCATGGGAGCAAAATGCGGCCGTCCGGATAAAACGGTCATCAACGTGGCGGGAGACGGATGCTTCCGCATGAATATGAATGAAATAGCCACGCTGGTGAGAAATGATATTCCGGTGATTGAGGTAGTGCTCAATAACCATGTGCTGGGCATGGTGCGCCAGTGGCAGACTCTGTTCTACGGACAGCGGTATTCACAGACGATTCTCCGTGATAAAACGGATTTTGTAAAAGTGGCGGAATCCATGGGCGCTGTGGGAATCCGGGTGACGAAGAAGGAGGAGTTTGCTCCGGCCCTGGAAAAAGCCATCGCCATGAAATGCCCCGTGGTGCTTGACTGCCAGATTGACAGCGACGACAAGGTATTTCCGATGGTTGCTGCAGGCGCGGCCAATGCGGAAGTATTCGATGAAGCGGATCTGAACCAAAACAAAGGTTGACAAGAAAATAACAAAAGAGGTATACTCACAGAAGATGTATAAGTGTATTGCCGATATATAGGAGGATAGAAAAGTGAGCAGAGTATATAACTTCTCGGCTGGTCCGGCTGTACTGCCGGAAGAGGTGCTGAAAGAAGCGCAGGAGGAAATGCTGGATTACAGAGGCTGCGGTATGTCCGTGATGGAGATGAGCCATCGGTCCAAGATGTTTGACGAGATTATACAGGAGGCAGAAGCGGATCTCCGGGACCTGCTGAATATTCCCTCCAATTATAAGGTGCTGTTTCTTCAGGGAGGCGCTTCCCTGCAGTTTGCTCAGATTCCCATGAACCTGATGAAAAACCGCGTGGCGGATTACATTGTGACAGGCCAGTGGGCAAAGAAAGCATGGCAGGAGGCTCAGAAATACGGAAAGGCCAACAAGATCGCGTCATCGGAGGATAAGACGTTTTCCTATATTCCGGATTGCTCTGATCTTCCCATCAGCCCGGATGCGGATTATGTATATATCTGTGAGAATAATACCATTTACGGTACGAAATATAAAAAACTTCCGAATACCAAGGGCAAGCTGCTGGTAGCGGACGTATCGTCCTGTTTCCTGTCGGAGCCTATGGATATTGAGAAATACGGCATCGTTTACGGCGGCGTTCAGAAGAATATCGGACCGGCCGGAATGGTGATTTCCATTATCCGTGAGGATCTGATCACCGATGATGTTCTGGAAGGCACGCCTACCATGATGAAATTCAAGACCCAGGCGGATGCGGGATCTCTGTACAATACTCCCAACTGCTACTGCATCTATATCTGCGGTAAGGTATTCAAATGGCTGAAGAAGATGGGCGGTCTCTCCGCCATGAAAGAGCGGAACGAGAAGAAAGCGAAAATTCTTTATGACTATCTGGATTCCAGCAGATTGTTCCACGGTACGGTGGTGAAGGAGGACCGTTCTCTGATGAATGTTCCGTTCGTGACCGGCGACAAGGATATGGATGCCAAATTCGTACAGGCGGCCAAAGAGGCCGGACTGGAGAATCTGAAGGGTCACAGGACCGTAGGCGGAATGAGGGCCAGCATCTATAACGCAATGCCTGTTGAAGGCGTGGAAGCTCTCGTTGCATTTATGAAAAAATTTGAAGAGGAGAATGCGTGATGTTTCAGTATAGCTGCTTGAATCCGATTTCCGAAGTGGGACTGCGGAACTTTGATGAGAACTATGGCCGGACGGAGAATATGGAAGAGGCGGACGCTGTCCTGGTCAGAAGTGCGAAAATGCACGATATGGAGCTGCCGGAAAAGCTGCTTGCCGTGGCGCGGGCAGGAGCGGGAGTCAACAATATTCCTCTGGAGCTGTGTGCGGAGCATGGAATTGTAGTGTTTAATACTCCGGGCGCAAATGCCAACGGCGTGAAGGAGCTGGTGCTGGCGGGCATGCTGCTGGCCTCCCGCGACATCGTAGGCGGAGTGGAATGGGTGAAGAGCCAGGAGGACAATCCGGAGGTCGGCAAACTGGCAGAAAAGCAGAAGAAACAGTTTGCAGGCTGTGAGATCAGCGGGAAGAAGCTGGGTATTATCGGACTGGGCGCCATTGGACAGCTTGTAGCTAATTCCGCCACACACCTGGGAATGGATGTTTACGGCTATGATCCGTATCTTTCCGTAGACGCGGCGTGGAATCTGTCACGTTCCATTCATCATATCCAGGACGTTAACGATATTTACAGAGAATGTGATTATATTACGATTCATGTTCCGCTGACCGACAGCACAAAGGGCATGATCAGCAGAGAAGCCATCGGGATGATGAAGGAAGGCGTGGTCATTCTGAATTTTGCCAGAGACATTCTGGTGGATGAGGCCGCTCTGGTGGAAGCGCTGAAATCCGGAAAGGTGAAAAAGTATGTGACAGACTTTGCCAATCCTACGGTTGCCGGCGTTCCGGGGACGCTGATTACGCCGCACCTGGGCGCTTCTACGGAGGAAGCGGAGGATAACTGCGCGGTGATGGCCGTGAAAGAGCTGCGTGATTATCTGGAAAATGGAAACATCCGCAATTCCGTAAATTACCCGAACTGCGACATGGGCAAATGCTCGGCTGAGGGCCGCGTGGCCATCTGCCACAGGAACATCGTGAATATGATCAGCCAGTTTACGAAGGTGTTTGGTGAGGCGGGAGTCAACATTTCCGACCTGACTAACAAGAGCAAGGCAAATTACGCATATACGCTGATTGATCTGGAGGCTCCGGCCACGGAGGAGATGGTAAAAGCTCTGGAGGCCATCGACGGAGTTCTGAGAGTACGTATCGTAAAATAAACTGACAGCAGACAGAGGTTGCCGCAAAACGCCGTTTTTCAAATGCAGCATTTTGGGGCAGCCTTTTTGCGCGTATGGAGGTTTGCAGATGAACGTGGTGCTGCGTGAAATCAGGAAATACCGCAAGCGGATAAGGCTTGTGAAGAGTCTGGTCCGGAACAGAGAGAAAATTCCGGCGGCGGCGGAATCGCTGCTGCGGATGATAAAATCACTGAGGAGGTAGGAGTGTTATGGCATCAATACGGCCATTTCGGGCGCTGCGGCCCGCAAAAGAAAGGGCGGCGGAGGTGGCAGCCCTTCCCTATGATGTATACAGCCGGGAGGAAGCCCGGCGGGAAGTGGAAGGAAGACCGTATCTGTTTTTGAATATAGACAGGCCGGAGACACAGTTTCCGGCTGAACAGGATATTTACGCGCCCTGTGTCTATCAGAAGGCGGACGCTATGCTGAGAGAGCAGGAGAAGGCGGGGGTCTATGTCCAGGATGACAGCGCCTGCTATTATATCTATGAGCTGACTATGGGAGATCGCGCGCAGACCGGGCTTGTGGCCTGCTCCTCTGTGGATGACTATCTGAACGGGGTGATTAAGAAGCATGAAAATACCCGCAGAGACAAAGAAGAGGACAGGATCCGTCATGTGGATGCCTGCAGCGCGCAGACCGGCCCTATTTTCCTGGCTTACAGAGGACGGACGGAGGTACGGGAGCTGCTGAGTGAGATTAAGGAGAGGAAAAAGCCGGAGGCAGATTTTCGTACGGAGGACTCCATTCGGCACCGGGTCTGGAAGATTGAGGAAGAAGAAAAGATTGCCCGCCTGACAGGGCTGTTTGGCGAGATGGATCATACTTATATTGCTGACGGCCATCACAGGGCGGCTTCCGCAGTGGCGGTATCCCGGATGCGCCGGGAGGCGTATCCCGGGTATACGGGGCGTGAGGAATTTAATTATTTCCTGTCTGTGCTGTTTCCGGATGATGAACTGATGATTCTGGATTATAACCGTGTTCTGAAGGATCTGAATGGATATTCCCCGGAGGAGCTGCTGGAAAAGCTGTCGGGGCCGTTTCAGGTGGAAAAGGCGGAGAAAGCGCCGTACCGCCCGGAGAAAAAAGGAGAAATGGGATTTTTCCTGGACGGGAGCTGGTACAGGCTGGAGGTGCGGAAGGAACGCTGCCGTATGGATCCGGTGGAGGCTCTGGACGTGGCGTATCTGCAGCGGGAAGCGCTGGAGCCGCTGTGGGGAATCAAAGATCCAAAGACGGACCGCCGGATTGATTTCGTAGGAGGAATCCGGGGACTTTCGGAGCTGGAGGAGCGCTGCCGGGCGGACTGCGCGGCGGCATTTTCCATGTATCCCACCTCAATGGCGGAGCTGTTTGGCGTGGCAGACGCCGGGCTGCTGATGCCGCCCAAGTCTACCTGGTTCGAACCGAAGCTGCGGAGCGGACTGTTCATACATAAGATTGAAAGATAGAAGCAAAGTGTATCGCTGAAGCCGGGAGGGAGCCCGGTGAGCATATGTCCCCGACATATCTCACCGGACTCCCTCCCGTAGTTCTGCGGTACGCCGTCAGGTATACAGGGGATAGGAGTAGGCTTCTTCGGGCTCCTGGAGCAGGCGGAAGGAGAGCTCCAGGTAGAGGCGGGTATCGTAGTCGTCCAGATTAAGCCGGGTCAGCTCCTGAATCCGTTCCATGCGGTTGATAAAAGTGCTGCGGTGGATGTAGAGACGGTTGGCGGCCTGGGACATATTAAACTGCTGCTCAAAATATGTGAACAGGGTCAGATAATAGCTTGTCTGCCGCATCTGATCATGGCAGCGGAGCAGAAGCAGGGCCGGATGGCAGACCTGTTCGGGCTTGAAGATTCCCGTACCGTAGTTCAGCAGGTATTCCAGTCCGTAATCATCGAAGCGGAAATACCAGCGTGTGGCATCCTTCTTTCGGCCGAATTCGATGGCGTAGACGGACTGCTTGAAGTAGAGATTCAGCTCGCGCAGCCCGGAAAAGGTACGGCTGCACCCGGCTATCATCAGGCCGTCTCTGACCAGATAGGCCAGAGACTGGTAGAAATCCGGCAGCTTATCCGGGCCATACATGGACAGATTCAGCAGCATAACTACATTTCCCTGGTGTTCTGCGGCGCAGGCTCCTCTCCAGCGCTCTTCTACCTGGGAAACCAGATAGGGGGGATAGAGCTCTTTTTTCAGACGGTGCTCAGGCAGAAAATAGACCATCATGTAAGTGTGGTTTTCCGACCAGCCTGTATTCTGGCTGAGGCGGTTGATATCTCTGGAATGAGGCACCTTACCGGCCAGGCTGTCCGACAGGAAGGAATGCAGATAAGTCTGGACGGAAGAGGTAAACTGGAAGGAACCGTATCTCTGGAGCAGCAGCTCCACGAATTCCGCCAGCTTTCCCAGTATCAGGCTGTCACGGCCGGAGAAGCAGGCATCCTGAATGCCCATGATCAGGCGGCCGCAGTATTTGCCTCCGGAACGGAAGTTGTACAGCTTGTAGTTGCGGTCATAGTCAAAATCGAAGATACCCCGGGCTGTTTCCAGATTTCGCATGTGTGGGTTAGAGATTATGTCGTTGACCGTATCCAGATTAATCTGTATTTCGTCTTCGAACAGCGCAAAAGGAGAATTTTCCTCATGGGCGGAAGCGATGATGGTAAACTGATTGTCCACCAGGCAGACCGGTATCTGAAAAGTCTGATACGTCTGCCGGATCAGGCTCCGGTAATCCTGGTATTTTTCCACAATCTGCAGGCAGGAGTTTTCCCAGTCATCATAATAGTCATAGATATTCTGAAGTTCATTGTAAACCTCTCTGGAGTTTTCACAGGGACGGAGCAGAAACAGTGTAGCGCTTTCCGGAACGGTCAGGTCCGGTTCCTGAAAGCACAGATAGGTGCCGGGACCGACCGGGCTTTCTGAACCGGGCAGCAGAAGAAGACAGCCGGAATCTGCCACTTCACTGCTGTAATATCGGGGACGGCCGAGCTCTTCTTCGGAATTGGAGCCCTTGCGGTATTCCACGTCGTATTTCTGCGAGAGATGGTAATAAAGCACGTCTGCGTTCAGTTTCATATAGAATTCCTCTTTTGGGTTTTATTTTCCTGTGTCGCTCCGGCATAGAAGCCGGAGAAAAAGGACACACTACACATTGTAGTGTGCAGGGCGCGAAAAGTCAATTGTTTTAATGGATTTACGAAAAACCCTATATACACTATAATGTGATTAAATCAATTTTTGGTAACCCATTACTACTCTATACACATGGAAGGGACAAAGCGAAACGGCTTTGTCTTTTCTGTTTTTCCGGGGAATTTTCCGGCAGTGCCCGTGTCCTGAAAAGCGTATCGGGAGAGATGGGGCCGGAGAAACAAGACACAGAAAATTCATTTGCAAAATATACGTAAAGTGAGTACAATAGAGCATATCCGGGTCTCTGGTGCTTATTCGGGCCCGCGATTGAAAAGAGGATGTGAGAAGAGAAAGGTTTGGACTCATGGTAAAACGACTGAAAGAAAAAATCCGGACAGCAGGAGGAAAATGTCATCTGGTTGTATGGCTGGTTTTCTGGTGCGTGGCGCTGGTATTTCCAATTATGCACGCATCTGTTCTGCTGGGGTCGGGAGACGACAGCTCCCCCGTTTATGTACTGGCATTGATAGGCATTCTGGCGGCAGTGGCTTTTTCGGCCTGGTTTTGTGCCAGACGGTGGCTTGCTCAGACGGCGCCGGAACGAAAAGAAGACAAGAAAAACATGAAAATCTGGCATTTTCTGGGACTTTTTGCAAATTCCGTTTATGCCTTCTGGGTGATGGAAGCTGTAAATAATGAAGATCTGGCTCAGATGGAATTTGGCTATATGGCGCTGAATGTACTGGGGATTTTTATTATCAGCCTGATTTTCCTGTTCTGGTTTAATTCTTTCCGCCGGACAATGCTTGCGGTGACAATTCTGTTCACGGTGATGAGCCTGATTTTCTATTTTGTATATCTTTGCCGCGGCGAACCGCTGCAGCTGATTGATTTCTTCAGCTTCGGGACGGCCATGGCAGTGGCGGGCAATTACGAATTTGTTATGACCCGTGCCATCGTGGCGGTAGTGCCGTTGAGTCTTTGTCTGATCGGTATTTATATGCACAGCCCTGACTGGATGCTGTTCCGGCGAAAGCTGGGACGGATTCTCATGCGGGCCGGCGTGTTTGTATTCATGATTTTCGGATACTGGTTTTTCTTTAATGTAAACTGGAACGGCGGCCTGGGCATCCTGACGGACCTCTGGGCGCCGATTAAGACGTATCACCAGTATGGAACCACGGTGGGATTTTTCTGTGTGGCAAAATACATGCAGCTTACGCCGCCGGACGGATACACGGTAGAGGAGACGGAAGAGATTGCGGAGTCTGTGGATACCAGTGACAGCAATGCGGACAATGGCAAGACGAAGCCGGTAAACATCATTGCCATCATGAATGAGGCCTGGGCGGATTATTCTCTGCTGGGAGATCTGAAGACCAATGAAGATCCCATGCCTTATTACCATTCTCTGGAGGAGAATACCATCAAGGGGAATACCCTTGTGTGCATCCGGGGCGGAGGTACCGCGAAGACAGAATATGAATTTCTGACAGGCAATTCCGTCAAGCGTTTCCCGGGGATGGTTCCTTATGTAAGCTACTATACCCATGATCAGTATTCGCTGGTCACTACCCTGGAAGCTCAGGGCTATGAGACGGCGGCCATGCATCCCAACAAGGGAAGTAACTGGAAGAGGACAAGCGCATATGAGCTGCTGAATTTTGATACTTTTTATACCATAGATGATTTTGACGACGATGCGGAAACAATCCGTGGCCATATCAGCGACCGGGCGAATTACGAAAAGATCATTGAAGTGATCAACAGCAAGGAAAGCAGCGATCAGCCGTTCTTCCTGTTTGATGTAACCATGCAGAACCATGGCGGATATACCGGAAATACCTATAATGGTGATATTGAGGTGACGGAAGGCTATACGGATGATTCTGTCAACCGTTACCTGTCCCTTTCCAAAGAAACGGATGATGCGCTGGAATATCTGATCGAATATTTCAAGGACTATGACGAGCCTACGATCATCGTCATGTTTGGGGATCATTATCCGGATCTGCCGGATGAGTTCACCGAATCGCTCTCCGGCGCGGCTTATGATGATCTGACGCTGGATGAACAGGAAATGTATTACGCTACGCCGTTCTTTATCTGGGCCAATTATGATATTGATGAAGCAACCGACGTTCTGACCAGCACCAATTATCTGGGAACCATGATGCTGGAGCAGACGGGCCTTGAGATGGCGCCGTATAATTACTATCTGCAGGATCTGATGGAGGTAATGCCTGCCCTGAATCATTTGGGCTATATGGATGCGTCAGGAAAATTCCATTCCTGGAGCGACGGCGATCCGGATGTTCTGCAGGCAGAATGGGAATATGAATGTCTCCAGTACAACAATCTGGCGGAGGATTCCAAGAGACTTGACTGGTTCTTTACGGTAGAGACGGAAGGCGGATAATTTTCGGAGAAACCTCTTGCAAATTCCCCGGAATACGTTACAATGGTAAATTGGTGATATTCAGTTATGCGCCGGGCCGCGGAAAGACGCGCCGGGTGCGGATTTAAAAGAAAGAGGTTTATTATGATTTCAGCAAACAACGTAACCCTTCGTGTGGGGAAGAAAGCGCTTTTTGAGGATGTCAATATTAAGTTTACAGAGGGAAACTGTTATGGCCTGATCGGCGCCAACGGCGCAGGCAAGTCCACTTTTTTGAAAATACTGTCCGGCCAGCTGGAGCCCAGCAAGGGCGACGTGTCTATCACGCCGGGCCAGAGGCTGTCCTTCCTGGAGCAGGATCATTTCAAATACGATGCGTATCCGGTGATTGATACGGTCATCATGGGAAATGCACGGCTGTATGAGATCAAAAATGAAAAGGAAGCTCTTTACGCAAAAGAGGACTTTTCAGATGAAGACGGAATCCGGGCCAGCGAGCTGGAGGCGGAATTTGCAGAGATGAACGGCTGGGAGGCGGAATCCGATGCAGAACAGCTGCTGAACGGTCTGGGCATTGAGACAGAACTTCACTATTCGCTGATGAAGGATCTGACCGGCTCCCAGAAGGTGAAGGTGCTGCTGGCCAGAGCCCTGTTCGGAAACCCGGATATCCTGCTTCTGGACGAGCCCACCAACCATCTGGATCTGGACGCTATCGCATGGCTGGAGGAGTTCCTGATTAATTTCGACAATACGGTAATCGTGGTCTCTCACGACCGCTATTTTCTGAATAAGGTCTGCACACAGATCGCGGATATCGACTACGGAAAGATCCAGCTTTACGCGGGCAACTACGATTTCTGGTTCGAGTCCAGCCAGCTTCTGATCAAGCAGATGAAGGAAGCCAACAAGAAAAAAGAGGAAAAGATCAAGGAGCTGCAGGAATTCATCTCCCGTTTCTCTGCCAACGCTTCCAAATCCAAGCAGGCTACTTCAAGAAAGCGTGCTCTGGAAAAAATCCAGCTGGATGAGATCAAGCCCTCCAGCCGGAAATATCCCTATATTGATTTCCGGCCCAACCGGGAGATCGGAAATGAGGTGCTTCAGGTAGAGGGCATCAGCAAGACGGTAGACGGCGTCAAGCTGCTGGACAACCTGACCTTTACACTGGGCCGGGAGGACAAGGTGGCGTTTGTGGGCGGCAATGAGCAGGCCATTACCATGCTGTTTAAAATTCTGATGGGAGAGGAAAAACCGGACGAAGGCTTTTATAAATGGGGAGTTACTACCAGTCAGGCATATTTCCCCAAGGACAGTACGGCTGAATTCGACAGTGATCTGACGATTGCGGAGTGGCTGACCCAGTATTCAGAGATCAAGGACGTAACCTATGTCCGCGGTTTCCTGGGAAGAATGCTGTTCGCTGGCGAGGACGGCGTGAAAAAGGTTCGCGTCCTGTCAGGAGGAGAAAAGGTTCGCTGTCTGCTTTCCAAGATGATGATTTCCGGGGCCAATATCCTGCTTCTGGACGAGCCCACCAACCATCTGGATATGGAATCCATTACGGCGCTGAACAACGGGCTGATCAAATTTCCGGGCGTGGTGCTTTTCACCTGCCATGACCATCAGTTTGTGGAAACCACAGCCAACCGGATCATGGAGATCACACCGGCCGGAACGCTGATCGACAAGATTACCACCTACGACGAATACCTGGCCAGCGATGAGATGGCCAGAAAGCGCCAGGTCTATACCATGACGGAGGAGGACAACTGACAGCGATGAAACCGGTACTGGTGATTATGGCGGCGGGAATGGGAAGCCGTTATGGAGGGCTCAAGCAGATTGATCCTGTGGACGGGCAGGGACATATTATCATGGATTTTTCCGTCTACGACGCGGTCCGCGCCGGGTTTGAAGAGGTTATATTTATTATAAAGAAAGAAAATGAAGAGGATTTCCGGAGGGCGATCGGAGACAGGATCAGCGGGCAGATCGGTGTCCGTTACGTCTACCAGCAGCTGGACAGGCTGCCGGAGGGCTTTGCGGTGCCTGAGGGGCGCGTCAAGCCCTGGGGTACGGGGCATGCGGTGCTGTGCTGCCGGGAGGCGCTGGGAAACGCCCCCTTCGCAGTGATTAACGCGGACGATTATTATGGCCCGGAAGCATTCCGGCTGATCTATGATTATCTGACGGAAAAGCATTCCGGAGAGAAACAGCATTACGGCATGGTGGGATATGCCGTCGGCAACACTGTGACAGAAAACGGATATGTGTCCAGGGGCGTCTGTGAAACAGACGGAGAGCATTTTCTGACGGAGATCACAGAACGTACCCATATCGAAAAGCGGGGCGGCAGGGCGGCATATACGGAGGATGGCGGACAGACCTGGACACTTCTTCCGGAGAATACGGTGGTGTCCATGAATATGTGGGGATTTTCCGCAGGATTTCTCACGGAGCTGGCTGACCGTTTTCCGGAGTTCCTGCGTGAGACGCTGGAAAAGAATCCGCTGAAGGGTGAATATTTCCTGCCTTCGGTAGTGGAACAGCTTCTGGAGGAAGGAAAGGCAGATGTGAAGGTTTTGAATACTCCGGACAAATGGTACGGGGTTACTTATAAAGAAGATAAGCCCGCAGTAGAAGCGGCGGTCCGCAGGATGAAGGCAGAGGGACTTTATCCGGAGCGCCTGTGGGAGAAAGAAGAGCAGTAAACGGGAAGCACGTCCCGGAGCTATGCTGTCTGCGTGAGCCGGAAAGGCATTCGTGGGGCGGAGCGCTCCGGGACATTTTCTGTTTCAGGAGCCGGGGAGAAACCGGCCGGGCTGAAGCGGAAAAGGCAGTCCGGCTGCGGAAAGGAGGAGCCTTTGAAGCTGATTCATTTGTCCGACCTGCATCTGGGAAAACGGGTCAACGAATTTTCCATGATGGAAGACCAGAAATATATACTGGAAGAAATTCTGAAGATCGCTCTGGAGGAAAGGCCGGAGGGCGTTATTATCGCCGGAGATGTCTATGACAGGCCGGTGCCCCCGGCGGAAGCTGTGGAGCTGTTCGATGAGTTTCTTTTCCGTCTGTCTGAGCAGAGGCTTAAGGTATTCATCATCAGCGGCAATCACGATTCTCCGGAACGGCTGGCTTTCGGCTCAAGGCTTATCAGCGGCAGCGGCGTCTATCTGGCTCCGGTTTATACGGGCCGGGTGGAGCCGGTTGTCCTGAGGGATGAGTACGGGCCGGTAAAAATTTTCCTGCTTCCGTTCCTGAAGCCGGTCCATGTGAAGCGGTGCTTTCCGGAGGAGGAAATCGGGTCGTATACAGACGCTCTGCAGAAGGCTGTAGAGGAGCTGCCGCTGTGTCCAAAGGAGCGGAATGTGCTTGTCACGCATCAGTTTGTGGCAGGTGCGGGGAGGTGTGATTCTGAAGAACTGTCGCTGGGCGGTTCCGATGCTGTGGATGTTTCTGTTTTTGATCCGTTTGATTATGTGGCGCTGGGCCATCTGCACAATCCGCAGAAGGCCGGAAAAGAGACGGTGCGCTATTGCGGTACGCCGCTGAAGTATTCTTTTTCGGAAGCGGCTCACGGGAAATCCGTGACGGTTGTGGAGCTGGGAGAAAAAGGCAGTGTGTCTGTCCGTACGGTGCCGCTGCATCCGCTGCATGACATGAAGGAAATCCGCGGAAGCTATGAAGCGCTGACACTTCGGGATTATTATGAAGGAAAGGCCTGGCGGGAGGATTATCTGCATATTACGCTGACGGACGAAGAGGATATTCCGGATGCCGTCCGGAAGCTCCAGGTTATCTATCCCAACCTGATGAAGCTGGATTATGACAACCGGCGTACGCGTACGCGCTCCGAGCTCATCCGGGAGACGGAGGCAGAGAAAAAGACCCCGCTGGAGCTGCTGGAGGAGTTCTATGAGAAGCAGAATAATCAGGCTATGAGCGAGACGCAGCGCGCCTTTGCTTCGGAGCTGATTGAGAAAATATGGGGAGGTGACGGGACATGAGGCCGCTGAAACTGACCATGTCAGCCTTCGGACCCTACGCGGGCAAGACGGTTCTGGAAATGGACAGGCTGGGGAAAAACGGCCTGTATCTGATCACCGGAGATACCGGCGCCGGAAAGACGACGATTTTTGACGCCATTGTGTTTGCGCTGTACGGCGAGGCCAGCGGAGAAGCCAGAGAAGCGTCCATGATGCGTTCCAAGTATGCGGAGGCGGATATGCCTACGGAAGTGGAGCTGGTGTTCGAATATGCCGGAAAAGAGTACCGGATCCGGCGCTGTCCCGAATATGAGCGTCCCGCCCGCCGGGGAGGCGGTATGGCTGTTCAGAAGGCGGAGGCGGAGCTGGATTTGCCGGACGGCCGGATCGTAACAAAAATCCGCGAGGTCACCGCCGCCGTAGAAAAAATCACAGGCCTGGACAGAAATCAGTTTCTGCGGATCGCTATGATCGCCCAGGGAGATTTTATGAAGCTGCTGCTTGCCACTACAGAGGAGAGAAAGGCAGTATTCCGGAAACTGTTTCGGACGGAGCCATATCAGCTTCTGCAGGAGAGGATGAAGCAGGAAACAGGGAAACTGAGCCGCCAGGCCGAGCTGGTGAGAAATGAAATTGTCCAGTGCATCGGGAACGCGGCGCCTCCGGAAGAGGAAAGACTGTGCGGTATGCTGAAAGAGGCCCAGGAGGGGAAGATTCCTTCGGAGGAAGCGGCAGAGATCATCAGACAGATAATGTGCGCGGACCGGGATGCGCTGCGGAAGGAGAGCCGGAGCCTGAAAGCGGCGGAAGAAGAGCTGGCGCGGATCAGCGGCATCCTTGGCCGCGCAGAGGAGCTGGAACGCACCCGGAAGGAGCTGGAGCGTTCTGCCCGGAAGCTGGCCGAGGGAGAAGCAAGGAAGGAAACTTTGCGGAAGGCGATGGAAGCAGAGCAGGCGCGGGCGCCGGAACAGGAGAGACTGGGCGAACGGGCGGCAGCCCTTCGCGGCAGCCTGGAGCGGTATGCGGAGCTGGAAAATGAACAGAAGGCGGTAAAAGAGCTCCGCGCGGAGCTGGAAGCAAGAGAGCGGAAGGCGTCAGACAGCGCAAAAGCGCTGAAGAATGGAGAACTCCGGGGAAGAAAGATAAAGGAGGAGCTGGACAGCCTTCAGGTGAGGCCGGAACTTCGGGGAGAGCTGCTGGTCAGCCGGGACAGAGCGGAGCAGAGGCGGAAGGCGCTGCAGGAGGTGCGAAAAAGCCTGAAGGAGCAGGCGGAGCTTAGCGCCAGGCTGTCTGCGGCCCGGGAAGCCTATCGGAAGGCTGCCTGCCAGAATCAGGAGGCTATGGCGGAATATGAGCGGAAGAGCCGCGCGTTCCTCGATGAACAGGCCGGAGTTCTGGCAGAAGGCCTGGAGGAAGGGAAGCCCTGTCCGGTATGCGGCGCACTTCACCATCCAAAGCCGGCGGGAAAATCCGAGGGAGCCCCTTCGGAGGAAGAGCTGAAACAGGCGCAGACATTCTGGGAGGCTGCGCGGAAACAGGCAGAGGAAGCAAGCTATGAGGCTTCAGAGCTGGCAGGACGTGCGGCTGCGGCCGCGCAGAAGCTGGAGGAGCAGTACGGCGCGCTCAGAGGGCGGATGGAAGAAATAGTCCCTGACGGGACCGGCAAAGAGAGCCGGGAGACTGTTCTTTTGAAAATGCAGGAGGAAAACACGGCGGAGCTGTCGGCGATCGAAGCGTCATTAGAGGAGGAGCAGAGAAAGGAACAGCGCAGGAGTGTGCTGAAGCGGGAGCTTGACAGCTGTGAAGGAGAAACAGAGAGGCTGCGCGGAGAGCTTCAAAAGCTGGCGGCGGAGCAGGCAGGCCTGGCGGGCCGTCTGGAAAGCCGCCAGGCAGCGGCGGAAAAGCTGGCAGAGGGTCTGGAGTTCGAGGGGAGAAGCCAGGCGGAACAGCAGATCTCCAGGCTCGAAAGAGAGCGGGAAGGGCTTAAGGAAGACCTGGAAGCGGCCGTTTCGGCATTCCGAAGGGAAAAAGCCGGGACAGACGCCCTGAAGGGGCGGATAGAGGTGCTGCAAAAGCAGCTGAAGGGCGGAGCCGGTCTGGAAGCGGCAAAAGAAAAAGAGCACCGGAAGGCGCTGCTGGCAGAAAAGAAGCAGATAAGCGCCAGAATAGCCGTTCTTACAGGCCGCATCGAAGTGAACAGGCAGGCGCTGAAAAATGCCGAAGACAGCCAGGCGGCCCTGCTGTCCCTGGAAGAGCGCCTGCAATGGATGCGGGCACTGTCTGCAACAGCAAACGGTACCCTGGGAGGAAAAGAAAAAGTCATGCTGGAAACCTATGTCCAGATGACATATTTTGAACGGATTATCCGGCGGGCAAACACCCGGTTTATGATTATGTCCGGCGGCCAGTATGAGCTGAAGCGGCGGACGGCAGGTGAGAACAACAGGAGCCAGAGCGGCCTGGAGCTGGATGTGATCGACCACTATAACGGCACAGAGCGCAGCGTGCGCACTCTGTCCGGTGGTGAATCCTTTATGGCGGCGCTCTCCCTGGCCCTGGGCCTGTCGGATGAGGTACAGTCTGAGGCCGGAGGGATCCGTCTGGACACCATGTTTGTGGATGAAGGCTTCGGGTCGCTGGATGAGGAGGCACTCCGGCAGGCTATGAAAGCCCTGATGGAGCTGTCAGAGGGAAACCGGCTGGTGGGGATCATTTCTCATGTGGGCGAGCTGAAGGAACAGATCAGCCGTCAGGTTTTCGTAACGAAGGAAAGGGCCGGAGGAAGCAGGGCAGAAATCCTTTTAATATAGGAAAAACGTAAAATTTATGGTATTTTTAGAAAAAGTTGAAAATTTTACAGTTCTCCATTGACAAACCCGTTTTTTAAGGGTAAGATAGCACGGTATAAAAAGAATTGAGAAAGAATCAGGAGGAGAGAATATGAAAAACATGAAAAAATTCGCAGGTCTTTCCCTGGCTGCGGTAATGGCGCTGTCTCTGGCGGCCTGCGGCGGTTCGGGAAATTCATCGTCAGTTGACTCAAACGGAATCAGCGCTTCCGCAGGTACGTCTGCAGAGAGCGCATCCTCAGGCAGTACCGGTTCTGCAGAGGGCGGCACGCTGAAGATCGGCGGCATCGGACCGCTGACAGGAGACAATGCCGCTTACGGACTGGCTGTGCAGAGAGGCGCACAGATCGCAGTAGATGAGATCAACGCGGCGGGCGGTATCAACGGCATGACCGTAGAATTCAGCATGGAAGATGATGTCAGTGATGAGGAGACCGCTGTGAACGCATATAACAGCCTGAAGGACTGGGGTATGCAGATGCTGCTGGGAACCGTTACCAGCACTCCCTGTATCGCGGTAGTTGCCGAGACGGCAGACGACAATATGTTCCAGCTTACCCCCTCCGGCACGGCTATCGAATGTCTGGGCGATGCGGGAAATGCGTTCCGTGTCTGCTTCTCCGATCCCAGCCAGGGTACGGTTTCCGCAGACTATATCTCCGAACATTCCCTGGGAGAGAACATCGGAGTTATTTATGACAGCTCCGATACGTATTCTACCGGAATTTACGAGAGCTTTGCGGCAGAGGCTGAGTCACTGGGCCTGAACATTGTGGCGGCCGAGGCCTTCACCGCTGACAGCAGCTCGGATTTCAGCGTACAGCTTCAGAAGTGTAAGGATGCCGGCGCGGATCTGCTGTTCCTGCCCATCTACTATCAGGAAGCTTCTCTGATCCTGCAGCAGGCCAATAATATCAGCTTTGCTCCGACCTTCTTCGGCGTGGACGGCATGGACGG
>DVJR01000065.1 GCA_018716575.1 Candidatus Scatomonas merdavium
ATTGAGAAAGAATCAGGAGGAGAGAATATGAAAAACATGAAAAAATTCGCAGGTCTTTCCCTGGCTGCGGTAATGGCGCTGTCTCTGGCGGCCTGCGGCGGTTCGGGAAATAATTCATCGACAGGTGATTCAAACGGAAGCAGCGCTTCCACCGGCACGTCTTCGGAGAGTGCGTCTTCAGGCAGCACCGGTTCCGCAGAAGGCGGCACGCTGAAGATCGGCGGCATCGGACCGCTGACCGGAGACAACGCGGCATACGGCCTGGCCGTACAGAGAGGTGCCCAGATCGCGGTGGATGAGATCAACGCGGCGGGCGGTATCAACGGCATGACCGTAGAGTTCAACATGGAAGACGACGTCAGTGACGCCGAGACTTCCGTCAACGCATACAACAGCCTGAAGGACTGGGGCATGCAGATGCTTCTGGGAACCGTTACCAGCGCTCCCTGTATCGCGGTAGTTGCCGAGACGGCGGATGACAATATGTTCCAGCTTACCCCCTCCGGCACGGCTGTAGAGTGTCTGGGCGATGCGGGAAATGCGTTCCGCGTCTGCTTCTCTGATCCCAGCCAGGGTACTGCTTCTGCAGATTATATTTCCGAGAACTCTCTGGGAGAGAACATCGGAATCATTTATAACAGCTCGGATCCGTATTCCACCGGAATCTATGAGAATTTTGATTCTGAAGCAGGTTCTCTGGGACTGAACATTGTGGCTGCCGAAGCTTTTACCGACGACAGCAAATCTGATTTCAGCGTACAGCTTCAGAAGTGTCAGGATGCAGGCGCAGATCTGCTGTTCCTGCCCATTTACTATCAGGAGGCTTCCCTGATTCTGCAGCAGGCCAGCAACATGGGCTTTGCCCCGACCTTTTTCGGTGTGGACGGCATGGACGGCGTGCTGACGGTGGAGAATTTCGATACCTCACTGGCTGAGGGCGTTATGCTGCTGACACCGTTTGCAGCTAACTCAGAGGATGAGAACGTACAGGCGTTCGTAACTGCATATGAAGACGCATATGGCGAGACGCCGATCCAGTTTGCCGCCGACGCTTATGACGGCGTTTATGCTATCAAGCTGGCTGCGGAACAGGCAGGCATTACTTCTGATATGAGCGTTTCCGATATCTGTGACGCTATGAAGACTGCTATGACAGAGATAGAGCTGACGGGCGTGACCGGAACTATCCGCTGGACAGCGGACGGCGAGCCGGACAAAGAGCCTATGGCCGTTATTATTGAAAATGGTGAATACATGCCTATGTAATGTCGGGCGGCATGACATTTTCTGAATTTATATGCAGCAGCCATTGTGCTGTATCAGGTGAAAGCGCCCCGGATATTCCGGGGCGGTTTCCCGATTCATTTCGGAATAAGCGCGCAATTTGGGACGTATACCGGTGAAGAGACTGGTTCGCCGGCATACGTCCCAAATTGGCCTTTTATCTCAGGCATATTTATGCTATGATAGTACAATCAAAAGAAAAAACTGAAGGGGTGCGTTATGAGTTTCTT
The DNA here is from genome assembly GCA_018716575.1 of Candidatus Scatomonas merdavium. GTDB lineage: Bacteria > Bacillota > Clostridia > Lachnospirales > Lachnospiraceae > Scatomonas > Scatomonas merdavium. The sequence goes on from DVJR01000065.1 coordinate 1,515, forward strand.
GTCTTATCTGATCAATGGAATCAGTCTTGGAAGTGTATACGCCATCATCGCCCTGGGATATACCATGGTTTACGGCATCGCTAAGATGCTGAACTTCGCGCACGGCGACGTTATCATGATAGGGGCATACGTCGTGTTTACCGCCATGACGGGATTCAATGTGAATCCCATCGTCTCTGTTATTATCGCCATGGTTGTCTGTACGGTGCTGGGCATCGTCATCGAGAGGGTTGCTTACAAGCCGCTGAGGAATGCCAGCTCGAACCTGGCCGTCCTGATTACGGCCATCGGCGTCAGCTATCTGCTGCAGAATGTGGCGCTGCTGGTGTTCGGCGCGGATACCAAGTCTTTCAGCAGCGTGGTGCAGCTGCCTCCGCTGGTGCTGGCCGGGGGAGCGCTGACGATCCAGGGAACCACCATCGTAACGATTGCGGCGAACATCGTGATCATGATCGCCCTGATGCTGTTCGTCAACCGGAGCAAGCCGGGTCAGGCCATGCAGGCCGTTTCTGAGGACAGAGGCGCGGCGGAGCTCATGGGCATTAATGTGAACGGAACCATTGCCCTGACCTTTGCCATCGGTTCGGCCCTGGCGGCCATTGCGGGAGCGCTGCTCTGCTCCGCCTACAGTACCCTGACGCCGTATACCGGCGCCATGCCCGGCATCAAAGCCTTTGTGGCAGCCGTATTCGGCGGCATCGGCTCCATACCCGGCGCCATGATCGGCGGCCTTCTGCTGGGCGTGATCGAGAATCTGAGCCGCGCCTACATTTCTTCCGAGATTGCGGACGCCATCGTGTTTGCGGTTCTGATCGTGGTGCTTCTGGTGAAGCCGGCGGGACTGTTCGGCAAGAATGTACAGGAGAAAGTGTAAGGTGGACGGTATGAAGAGACGAATGAGTAAAGCAACAGTAAGCAGCCTGTCCAATTACGGGCTGATCATAGCAATTTTTATTATCGTGCAGATCTGTTCTGCGGCAGGCGTTCTCACCAACCAGATCGAGGGACTTCTGATCCCGGTCTGTATCTATGTGATCGCCGCCATATCGCTGAATCTTGTAGTGGGTATTTCCGGTGAGCTGAGTCTGGGCCATGCCGGTTTCATGTGCGTGGGGGCCTTTTCCAGCGCCCTGTTTTCCAGGCTGATGGAGGATTCCATGGCCACGGGGCCGCGATTCTTTATAGCTATTCTGATCGGCGCGCTGGTGGCGGCGTGTTTCGGATTCCTGATCGGTATTCCGGTGCTGCGGCTCCGGGGAGACTATCTGGCGATTGTGACGCTGGCCTTTGGAGAGATTATCAAGAATCTCCTGAATATCGTCTATCTCGGACGGGATGAGAACGGGATTCATCTTGCCAGAGATGCCGCCGGGCTGCACATGTCAGCGGAGGGCGATACGATTATCAAGGGTGCCCAGGGCATTTCGGGAACGCCGAGGGATTCCAGCTTCATCGTAGGCGTTATCCTGATTCTGGTGACGCTGTTCATTGTCCAGAATATTATCAATTCCCGGACGGGACGGGCTATTATGGCTATCCGTGACAACCGGATCGCCGCCGAGTCCATCGGCATCAATGTGACGAAGTACAAGCTGCTGGCCTTTACCGTGTCGGCCGCTCTGGCCGGCGTGGCGGGAGCCCTGTATTCTCACAACCTTTCCAGCCTTACGGTAAGCCGTTTCGATTACAATATGTCCATTCTGATTCTGGTGTACGTTGTGCTGGGCGGAATCGGAAGTATCAAGGGCTCCATTATAGCGACGATCATTCTTTACGTCCTGCCTGAGATGCTGCGGTTCCTGCAGGATTACCGGATGCTGATATATGCCGTTGTTCTGATCGCCATGATGCTCTTCAACTGGTCGCCTGCGTCCATCGCATGGAGAGAGAGAATCAAGGAAAAATTCAAGAGAAATAAGACAAAGGGGGTATCCTGACATGGCATTGCTGGAAGTAAATAATCTGTCTATCTCCTTTGGCGGCCTCCGTGCTGTGGATAATTTCAACCTTCAGATTGAGAAAGGGGAGCTGTACGGGCTGATCGGCCCTAACGGCGCGGGGAAGACGACGGTATTCAATCTTCTGACCGGCGTCTATAAGCCGGATGAGGGATTTATCCGGCTGGACGGAAAGGATATTACGGGACATAAGACCATTGAAATCAACAAGGACGGCATTGCCCGTACCTTTCAGAATATCCGTCTGTTCAAGCAGCTTACGGTGCTGGACAACGTCAAGGCGGGGCTGCACAATCATCATTCCTATTCCACGCTGACAGGGATTTTCCGCCTTCCCAGGTACTGGAAGACGGAAAAGGAAATGAATGAGCGCGCCATGGAGATCCTGAAGGTCTTTGGACTGGAGGATTCAGCCGGGCTGCTGGCCAGCAATCTGCCCTACGGGCAGCAGAGAAAGCTGGAGATCGCCAGAGCTCTGGCTACAGAGCCGAAGCTGCTGCTGCTGGATGAGCCGGCGGCGGGCATGAACCCCAATGAGACGAAAGAGCTGATGGATACCATACGCTTTGTGCGGGATCAGTTTGAAATGACAATCCTGCTGATTGAGCATGATATGAAACTCGTAAGCGGCATCTGCGAAAAGCTGACCGTGCTGAATTTCGGCCAGATTCTGACGCAGGGCGATACCGGTACAGTCCTCAATGACCCGGAGGTCATCAAGGCATATCTGGGCGACGAATAGGAGGGGATTATCATGGCAATGCTGGAAGTGAAAAATCTGGAAGTCTATTACGGCGTCATCCGCGCGCTGAAGGGGATTTCCTTTGAAGTAAACCAGGGAGAGGTAATCGCCCTGATCGGCTCCAACGGAGCCGGCAAAACCACTACGCTGCACACGCTGACGGGTCTTTTGCAGGCGAAGGCGGGCTCCATCACCTTTGAGGGAAAGGATATTACGAAAATGCCCGCGCACAACATCGTTAAGCTGGGCATCGCACATGTGCCGGAGGGACGGCGTGTGTTCGCGAATCTGACGGTTTATCAGAATCTGCGCATGGGCGCTTACACCAGGAAGGACAGAGAGGAGATTACCCGTTCGCTTCAGATGGTGTATCAGCGGTTCCCGAGGCTGGAGGAAAGAAAAAATCAGATGGCGGGAACGCTGTCAGGCGGCGAGCAGCAGATGCTGGCAATGGGGCGGGCGCTGATGTCCAATCCCAGGCTGATCGTCATGGATGAACCCTCTATGGGACTTTCACCGATTTTCGTAAATGAAATATTCGATATTATTCAAAAGGTCAGCGCAGGCGGGACGACGGTTCTGCTGGTGGAACAGAACGCGAAAAAAGCGCTTTCCATTGCGGACCGCGCCTACGTCCTGGAGACGGGGAGCATTGTGCTTTCCGGAAATGCGAAGGATCTGCTGAACGACGATTCCATCAAAAAGGCGTATCTGGGAGAATAGGAGGTGTGCGATGAATCCGATTATCATTACCATAGCCAGGCAGTACGGCAGCGGAGGAAAGACCATTGGCGAGATGGTGGCCGCAGAGCTGGGGATTCCCTGCTATAACAGGGAGATTCTCCGGATGGCTTCCGAAGAGAGCGGCATCAATGAGGAACTGTTTGCCAAAGTGGATGAAAAACTGAAGGGCAGCGCCCTGTTCCGGATTTCCAAAAGCGTGTACGAGGGAGAGCTTCTGCCGCCGGATTCCGATGATTTTACCTCTACCCGGAATCTGTTCAATTATCAGGCGAAAATCATAAAAAAACTGGCAGAAACGGAATCCTGCGTGATTGTGGGACGCTGTGCCAATTATATCCTGCGGAATTATCCGAATGTCATGAGCGTATTTGTCCATGCTCCCCATGAATTCTGCATGCGGCAGGCCATGATGAGAAGCAGCATGACCGAGCGGGAGATGGAAAAGTTTATCGCAAAGACAGATAAGTATCGCGGAGAGTATCACAAATACTATACCGGCTGGGACTGGGAGGACGCCAGACACTATGATCTGTGTCTGAACAGCAGCAAGCTGGGATTCGAAAAGTGTAAGGAAGAAATACTGTCCTACCGGAAAATTCGTTTCGGTGTGGACTGACCTGGAAAAGGATAGCGGACATGAGCAAAAAAGCGGCTGTATTCGGTGCAGGGATCATCGGCCTCATTCTGGCCACGATTCCGCTTCTGGGTTCCGATAACGTACCCTTTTTAAAATGGTGGCTGATGGTGCTGGTGCTGGGGATAGGCTTCTATCCCTTGACCAGCGTTCTGTTTTCTTCCCTGGAAGACCGGGGGTGGATTTTTTCGAAGGTTATCGGAATCGCTCTAGGGGGATTTCTCACATGGGTTCTGGTCTGCTGTGGGGTAACGAGGTTCAGCTCCGCAGCGGTTCTGGCTGTGACGGCTGTTGCCATAGCCCTGTGCTGGATTTTTTATGCCTTTGCACGAAAACGCGGGAAAAAAGCGCCGGGAAAAGATCTTAATCTGGATCTGATCCTGGGGGAAGAGCTGATTTTTCTGGCGTTTTTCTTGCTTTGGACATATTTTGCCGGTTTCCGCCCGGAGGCAAAGGGAACGGAAAAATTTATGGATTACGGCTTCATGGCGGCCATGATGCGCAGCGATACCCTTCCGGCGAAGGATATCTGGTACGGTACGGCAAATATGAATTATTATTACGGCGGCCAGTATTACGCGGTATATCTGACAAAGCTCTCGTTCACAAGAATCCAGGAGACGTATAACCTGATGCGGACTCTGGTGGCAGGCTTTGCCTTCGTGCTGCCGTTTTCCATTACCTATCATCTGGTCAGATGGATGCCGGGAAAAGCGGCCGCAGCCGCCGGAAACGGCCTTGGAACGTCAGATGCCCGCGCCGGACTGGAAGCGGAAGGCATCGCGGACGCGGGCTCCGGTGCAGAAGATGCGGAAAAAGGAGATGCCGGAGAAAATATCCGGAATGTCCCGGAGAAAAAGAAGGACAGGCGTTGCGGCGGGAAACGGCGGGGGTGGGCCGCTGTGCTGGGCGGTCTGCTTGCCGGAGCAGCCGTTTCGCTGGCCGGAAACATGCACTATGTGCTGTACGGCCTCTTCGGAGGCGTGTTCAAGCTGTCCGGCTATGAGGATTACTGGTTCCCGGATTCCACCCGGTATATCGGCCATAACCCGCTGACGGATGACCAGTGTATTCATGAATTTCCGTCATATTCTTTCGTGCTGGGTGATCTGCACGCCCATGTGGTAAATATCCTGTTCGTTCTGGCGGCTGCAGGACTGCTGCTGGCCTGGATGAAAAAGGTATGGGGAGAAGAGGCGCCGGCGGAGTTCTCGCTGAAAAAAATTCTTCTGGAGCCGCAGATACTGGCTTTGGGTGTTTTTATCGGTATTTTCCACTGGACAAATTACTGGGATTTTGTCATCTATTATACTGTCGTGCTGATCTGCATCGTGTTTGCGTCCATGTACCGTTATGCGGGCAGCCGGAAGGCCGTTTTGGGAACGGCCGTTCTGCAGGCGGCGGAGGTATTTATCCTGGGGACACTGGCGGCGCTGCCTTTTACATCCAGCTTCCAGACGATGGTATCAGGCGTTGCGCTGGCTCAGAATCATTCGGCGCTGTATCAGCTTCTGATCCTCTGGGGGCTTCCTGCCGCAGTGGTAGTGATCCTGCTGCTGTGCGTGATAATCCGCTACCGGAGGGATTATGCCGGTCCGGGGCGGTTCCGCCTGTTTTTCAGGCGCGCGGGTCTGGCAGACCAGTTTGCCCTGATTCTGGGTATCTGCGCCATCGGTCTGGTGCTGATTCCGGAGCTGGTCTATGTAAGGGATATCTATGAGAACGGCTATGCCCGTTCCAACACTATGTTTAAGCTGACCTACCAGGCCTTCATTCTGTTCGGCATGGCTATGAGCTACGGTATCGTCCGGCTGCTGGCCTGGAAGAAAGAGAAGATTTTGAAGGCGGTGGGCGCTGCGGCTCTCTGCCTGGTTCTGCTGACCTGCGGATATTTCGGGTACGCGGTGCAGTGCTGGTTCGGGAACGTCTGGGATACTTCAGAATACCGGTGCCTGGACGCTACGGCATATCTGGAAAATGTCTATCCGGAGGATGCGGCGGCCATACGGTGGCTTAATGAGAATGTAGAAGGAAACCCAGTGGTCCTGGAGGCAAACGGCGACAGCTACAGTGATTACTGCCGGGTGTCGGCCATGACGGGGCTTCCTACAGTGCTGGGGTGGTATGTCCACGAATGGCTCTGGCGGAATGATACGGCTGACCTGAATCAGAGGGCGGCGGATGTGGAGACGATCTACACCTCCGCAGACGCGGAGCTGGTACGTTCGCTTCTGGAAGAATACGATGTGGAATATATTTTTGTGGGCAGCTGTGAACGGGAAAAATATCCGAATCTGAACGAGGAGCTGCTCCAGTCTCTGGGAGAGGTGGTCTTTTCAGGAGAAAGCGCCGGGGGATTGACAGCGGCTTATATCATACAGGTGGAATAGGCGCTGTGTGCCGCACATACTCTATAGAGATATGAGCGGGACGGGTGAATATGAGAGGAAAAAATTTCTTTCTGCTGACGGCAGGCATGGCGGTATTTGCTTTTCTGGCGGGGCGGGCCCTGACGGCCGGAAACTGTGCGGTGCGTACGGGCGCGCCTGTGAACGCTGACGGGCGTCCGGAAATAGCCCTGACCTTTGATGACGGGCCGGATGAGGTCTGGACGCCGAAGCTTTTGGACGGATTGAAGGAGAGAGAGGTGCAGGCGACCTTTTTTCTGCTGGGGCAGTCTATCGAAGGCAATGAGGCAGTGGTAAAGCGGATGCAGGAGGAAGGTCATCTGATCGGGAACCATACCTATTCGCATGTGGAGCTGACAAAGCTTTCGCCGGAAGAGGCCAGAGAGGAAGTGGTGAGAACCAGCAGCGCGATCTATGATGTGACGGGAGTCTATACGTCCTTTGTGCGCCCTCCCTTTGGCGAATGGCCGGACGGACTGGAATTCCGGGTGACGATGATCCCGGTGAACTGGACGGTGGATTCCAGGGACTGGTACACGCGGAACACGCCGGTAATTGTCAGAGATGTGCTTGACGCGGCGGGACCGGGCGATATCATTCTGATGCACGACTGTTATGAAACTTCCGTGGAGGCTGCGCTTCAGATCGTGGATACTCTGAAAGCGGAAGGGTACGAGTTCGTGACGGTGGATGAACTGATTCTGGAATAGAATGCTGCGGCGGGACGGGCGCTGAGCCCGGGCTGTGGATCCGGGGTAGGAGGACGAAGGATTGGATTTATTCGATTATATGAAAGAGAAAACTATGGAAAAGGAATCGCCGCTGGCGTCGCGGATGCGGCCGTCCACGCTGGATGAGGTCGTGGGCCAGCAGCATATCATAGGGCGGGATAAGCTGCTCTACCGTGCCATACAGGCGGACAAGCTGAGCTCCATTATTTTTTACGGCCCTCCGGGTACCGGAAAGACCACGCTGGCACGGGTGATCGCCAATACAACCAGCGCGGCCTTTACCCAGCTAAATGCCACCACGGCCGGGAAAAAGGATATGGAAGAGGTGGTTAGGGAAGCGCAGGACCGGATGGGGATGTACGGAAAAAAAACGATCCTGTTTATTGATGAGATCCATCGCTTCAACAAGGGACAGCAGGATTACCTGCTGCCGTTTGTTGAGGACGGAACTGTGATCCTGATCGGCGCAACGACGGAAAATCCCTATTTTGAAGTCAATGGGGCGCTGATTTCCCGGTCGGTTATATTCGAACTGAAGCCGCTGACGTCCGGGGATATTAAGACGCTTCTGGAGCGGGCTGTTTCCGATCCGGTAAAGGGACTGGGCAGCTACCGGGCTGTGCTGGAGCCGGATGCGGCGGATTTTCTGGCGGACATCGCGGGCGGGGACGCAAGAGCCGCGCTGAATGCAATTGAACTGGGCGTGCTGACCACGAAGCCCTCGGAGGACGGCAGGATTCATATCGACCTGGAGACGGCATCGGAATGTATCCAGAAGCGGGTAGTACGTTATGACAAAAACGGCGATCAGCATTACGATACCATTTCCGCTTTTATCAAGAGCATGAGAGGTTCTGATCCGGATGCGGCGGTCTACTACCTGGCGAAAATGCTCTATGCGGGCGAGGATATCAAATTCATCGCGCGGCGGATTATGATCTGCGCGGCCGAGGACGTGGGAAACGCCGATCCCATGGCGCTTACGGTGGCCGTTTCGGCGGCGCAGGCGGTGGAGAGGATCGGAATGCCGGAGGCGCAGATCGTGCTTTCACAGGCGGCTACCTATGTGGCCTGCGCGCCGAAAAGCAATGCGGCCTGCGTGGCTGTTTTTGAAGCGATGGAGTCGGTAAAAAAGGTACGGACGACGGTGCCGCCTCATCTGCAGGACTCTCATTACGGGGGAGCGGCGAAGCTGGGGCGGGGGACCGGCTACAAATATGCCCATGATTTTCCTAACCACTATGTAAAACAGCAGTATCTTCCTTCTGAGATCGCGGGAGAGACTTTTTACCATCCTACGGAAAACGGGTATGAGGCGGAAATACGAAAATATTTTCGTAAAATCGGCCGTGAGGGATGGGAGCAGAAAACGGAATGACAAAAACCGTTAAACGGCTTACGCAGAATGAGGGGCGGGACATCCCGCAGACAGGAGAGAAAAATGGAAAAAGTAAAGGCCTTTCTGAAACGGAAGAACATAGAAATATCTGCCAGACGTTATGGGATCGACGCGCTGGGAGCCATGGCCCAGGGACTGTTTGCATCCCTGCTGATCGGGACGATCATCAGCACGATCGGGGAGCAGGCAGGCATTGAGATCCTGATACAGATCGGCGGCTATGCGAAGGATGCCACGGGAGCGGCTATGGCCGTAGCCATCGGGTATGCGCTGAAATGTCCGCCGCTGGTGCTGTTTTCACTGATTGCGGTGGGAGGAGCCTCCAATGCGCTGGGCGGCGCCGGAGGGCCGCTTGCCGTTCTGGTTATAGGAATTATCGCCTCTGAATTCGGAAAGGCGGTGTCCAAAGAAACCAAGCTGGATATAATCGTGACGCCCAGCGTCACAATCATTATCGGCGTGCTGCTGTCTATGTGGTGGGCTCCGGCCATCGGCACCGCCGCAAATGCGGTAGGCAGCGCGGTAATGTGGGCCACTGATCTGCAGCCCTTCCTGATGGGCGTTATTGTTTCTGTGCTGATAGGCGTGGCTCTGACGCTGCCTATCAGCAGCGCGGCGATCTGCGCGGCTTTCGGGCTGACGGGCCTGGCCGGCGGGGCCGCTGTGGCGGGCTGCTGTGCCCAGATGGTGGGTTTTGCGGTCATGAGCTTCCGGGAAAACCGCTGGGGAGGCCTGTTTGCCCAGGGGATCGGCACTTCCATGCTGCAGATGGGAAATATTGTGCGAAATCCCCGGATCTGGATTCCGCCCACCGTTGTGTCTGCTATTACAGGACCTATTGCCACCTGCGTGTTCCGGATGCAGATGAACGGGGCAGCTGTGGCTTCCGGTATGGGTACATGCGGACTGGTAGGGCAGATCGGCGTCTACACGGGCTGGGTCAGCGATGTGGCCAACGGCGCAAAGGCTGCGATTACGGCCTTTGACTGGGCCGGGCTGATCCTGATCTGTTTTGTGCTTCCGGCAGTCCTGACGCCGCTGATCGCGGCTCCGCTCCGGAGAATAGGATGGATTAAGGAAAACGATCTGAAGCTGGACCTGTAGCGGGAAGAAATTTCGGAATCGAACTGCAGACAGCGTACTGTATCTGGAAACGGCAGAAGGAATCCCGGCCCGGCGCAGGAGAGGAACAAAGGGCGCGGGCAGGAAGACCGAAAACGGCTGGCGGGGGCCAGGCGGACAAAAAAGACGAGAGGGAACAAAAGTGAAAAAAATAGGATTTGACAACGAAAAATATCTGCGCATGCAGTCAGAGCATATCAGAGAGAGAATTTCCCAGTTCGGAGGAAAGCTGTATCTGGAATTCGGAGGAAAACTGTTTGACGATTACCATGCGTCGAGAGTGCTGCCGGGCTTTCAGCCGGACAGTAAGCTGCGTATGCTGCTTCAGATGAAGGATCAGGTGGAAATCGTCATGGCTATCGGCGCGGCTGATATTGAAAAAAACAAGGTGCGCGGCGACCTGGGAATTACCTATGATTCGGATGTGCTTCGTCTGATCGATGAATTTCGCGGGATCGGCCTGTATGTGGGCAGCGTTGTGCTGACCCGCTACCAGGGACAGCCTGCGGCGGAGGCTTTTCAGAAAAAGCTGGAGGGGCTGGGCGTGAAGGTATACCGCCATTACCCCATAGAAGGCTATCCCTCGGATATTGCCAGAATTGTCAGCGAGGAAGGATATGGGAAAAATGAATACATAGAAACGGACCGGGAGCTGGTGGTGGTCACCGCGCCCGGACCCGGAAGCGGAAAAATGGCCACCTGCCTGTCGCAGCTTTACCATGAACACAAGCGCGGCATCCGGGCCGGATATGCAAAATTCGAAACCTTCCCGGTGTGGAACCTGCCCCTGAAGCATCCGGTTAATCTGGCGTATGAAGCGGCTACAGCGGATCTGGATGACGTTAATATGATCGATCCGTTCCATCTGGACGCCTATGGAGTGACAACTGTAAATTATAACCGGGATGTGGAGATTTTCCCGGTATTGTCCTCTATGCTGGAGAAGATCATGGGAACCTGTCCGTATAAGTCGCCCACGGACATGGGCGTGAATATGGCCGGTAACTGCATAGTAGATGACGAGGCGGTGTGCGAAGCCTCGCGACAGGAAATTATCCGCCGTTATTACGCGGCACTCTGCAGCCGGAGAAAGGGCAACTGCGGGGACAGTATCATTTACAAGCTGGAGCTGCTGATGAAGCAGGCCGGCGTAGTGCCGGAGGACAGGCCGGTCGTACGGCCGGCGCTGGAAAAGGCGAAGGCTACCGGCGATCCTGCGGCTGCGATGGAGCTTCCCGACGGAACGATCCTTACAGGCCGCACCTCGGAGCTTTTGGGACCGTCCTCGGCACTTCTGCTGAACGCGCTGAAAGCGCTGGGAGGGATCGAGGATGAAATCCACCTGATTTCGCCGACGATCATTGAGCCTATCCAGAAGCTGAAGGTGGGAAGCCTGGGCAATAAAAATCCCCGCCTGCATACAGACGAGGTGCTCATAGCCCTTTCAATCTGCGGAGCCACAGATCCCATGGCAGCCAGGGCGATGGAACAGATTCCGAAGCTCCGTGGCTGTGAGGCTCATTCCACGGTGATTCTTTCCCCGGTGGATGAGAATATCTTCCGCCGGCTGGGTGTTCATATCACGTATGAGCCCCAGTATCAGGAATCGAAGCTGTATCATGTGTAAGATTCCGGTTTGACGGAGAGACAGGAAATTTCGAAAAAAGAACGGAAAGGAAGCGGCCGGCTGTGAAACGGCTGGTTTCAAAGTGAAGAATATTTAAGGCTTTCCGGTATGAGGCTAAAAACAGGGACGTGCGGACCATAACTCGCTGTCGCTCAAACAATGGTCTGCACGTCCCTAACGCCTCACACCGGAAAGCCAAGATATTCTAACACTTTTCTAAAGGCCGCTCCCCAGCCGGCCGCTTCCCTTCCTGATATCTGCATCGGGAATTTTCCCTGTCTCCCCGCAAAACTCCATGACAGATAATGCCGGGACTATATTGCAGTCAGTGTACGGTTCAGCGGATAAAAGCTGATTAACAGCCGTTTTGGTTTCACCATATATGTAGTTTTGCGGGGTTCGGGTGCGGAGGGAAGAAAGAATACAGGATAGAAAATACCGCTGTCTCCGGCTGCCTTTGGAGGGACGCTAACCATCTTGCGGCTCCGGATTTTTGCGTTGGCACCGGAAGGGGAGACTGTCTGAGCAAAGCGAGTTTCTCCCCTTCCGGCGCCGGTTTTAGCAAAAGTCCGGAACTGCATAGATGGTCTTGCATCCCGAAACAGCAGCTGGAGACAGCGGTATTCTTCTATCCGTCTGTTTTTTTCTCCGCGCCCTCCCCGTCAAACCGGAATTTACATCAGCAGCTTCATAATCGTTTCATATGCCTCCTGGCTTTTCTTTTTCCAGTTCTCACACAGGGTCTGTGCCGCGGCTTCTGTCGGAACCGTAAAGGTCAGCTCGATCAGGGTGGTTTTTCCTTCTTTTACCATACAGTGTACGGCGAAGTCCTGGTTGGAGGTCCGGTAGTAGTCGGCCAGAGTGGAGGCCTCGCTTCTCATTTCGTAGGAATGAGTTACCAGATAGTTGGTGATGTCACGCCGGATTTCCGGAGAAATTTCCTTTTCAAAAAACTCCAGGGTCTGGGCGCCGCTTTCCGTCATGTGATAATATGTGGCGTTACGGATCGTTTCTGTGCGGATCAGGCCTGATTCCGCCATTTCTGCCAAAACCTCCTGCAAATGGAAATAGGAGGTATATTCCTGGCCCAGGATAAAATCTGAAATCTGGGCGTTGGTCAGGGGAAAATTCACCTTCTTCAGCATGAAGAGAATTACCAGCTTGTACAGAGAATAAGAGGACTCGATCATAGACGGATTACACTCCTTTGTCGTTTTGTCCAGGCCAGAGGCGGCCCTGGAAGGCCCCGCGGCGCGCCATTTCCTGGTGCAGCAGGTTCAGTACGGTTCGTTTTGCGCCGCTCCAGAGCGGGGCGATCAGCAGCTTTTTCGGTCCGTCGCCGGTTACCCGGTGGATCACAATATCCGGCCGGAGATGTTCCAGACAGAGAATCAGCAGAGAAATATAATGCTCCCGGTCCAGAACCTGAAACAGGCCTTTTTCATAGTCGTCAGCCAGATCCGTTCCCTTCAGGACATGGAGGAGCTGCAGCTTGATTCCGGAGACGGGCAAGCGGTTCAGATATTCTATGGTTTCCAGCATATCCCCGTCAGATTCGCCGGGCAGGCCGAGAATTGTGTGCACAACCGTTTCCAGACCGCAGTCATGCAGCCGGAGAACCGCATCCTGGAAGCAGCTCAGAGGATAGCCTCTGCGGATATAACGGGCCGTCCGCTCGTGAATAGTCTGCAGCCCAAGCTCTACCCAGACCGGCTTCCGGCGGTTCAGAGAAGTCAGAAGCTCCAGTACGTCGTCCCCCAGACAGTCCGGGCGGGTGGCGATAGACACTGCTTCTACGTCCGGATGCCGTATGGCCTCGGAAAATACGGTCTCCAGATAGGAAAGCGGCCCGTAGGTATTCGTGTATGCCTGGAAATAGGCGATGTACTTCCGGGCCGGACGTTTTTCGCGTATCTGGGCGATCTGGCTGTCAATCTGTTCTGTGACGGGCAGGGTCCGGTCTCCGGCAAAATCGCCGCTGCCTCCGGCGCTGCAGAAAATACAGCCTCTGCTGCCAAGGGTGCCGTCCCGGTTGGGACAGGTCATGCCTGCGTTCAGAGACACCTTATACAGCTTTTGATGAAATTTCTGCTGAAGATAGGCGCTCAGAGAATAATATGGCTTACCCTGCCAGTTCTCCATAAAAAAGGCCCTCCCGGATTGATTATCGGTCTGCAATGGTGCTATTATATCATAAACAGGCCGTTTTCACAAGAAAGACGGGAAAGGGGAAAAACGGAAATGACAGATGGGAAGGAACGGATACCATATGGGGAACTGGCGCGGAAGGCCATAGAAGCGGCGGGGATGTCCTACAGCCCCTATTCAAAATTTCGAGTGGGCGCCGCGCTGCTGTCAGAGGACGGCCGGATATTCACAGGCTGTAATATTGAAAATGCCTCCTACGGCGCAACGGTCTGCGCAGAGCGGACGGCATTTTTCAAAGCGGTCAGCGAGGGCGTCAGGCGATTTTCCGCCATCGCCATTACAGGAGGCACGGACGGAGTGGGGCTGGCCGCGCCCTGCGGCGTCTGCCGGCAGGTCATGGCGGAATTCTGCGGACCGGAATTTAAGATTCTTCTGGTAACAGGGAAGGAGCGCTGGGAGACGCATACGCTGGGAGGCTTGCTGCCGCTGGCCTTCGGGGCGGCCATGATGGAGAAAAAGTGAAAAATTCACTTGTTTTTCGGGAAAATGCTGGTATAATGTCTTTATGCATAAATATAAGTAAATATGCACAGATCAGTGTGAGGAAGGAGATATTATGAAAAAGATGAAAAAATTTGCGGCGCTGATGCTGTCAGCAGCCTGTGTATTTTCCATGGCCGGCTGCGGTTCTGACGGCGCGGCTGCCGATTCCGGAGCTGCGGACAGCGCGTCCTCAGCAGGAAGCGCCTCTTCTGCGGACAGTACGTCTGCGGAGTCTTCAGAGGGAATTACTTCGATTGAGGATCTGGCAGATCTGAAGATCGGCGTACAGACGGGTACCACCGGCGATCTTCAGGCTACGGATGCGGTAAACAGCGATTCACAGATGAACCGTTTTAATACCGGCGCGGATGCCGTGCAGGCACTGAAGAACGGAAAGGTGGACTGTGTGGTTATTGACTCCCAGCCCGCCGCGAAGTTTGTAGAGCTTAACGACGATCTGAAAATTATCGACGGCATTTTCGATACGGAGGAATATGCGATCTGCCTGGCAAAGGGAAATACCGAGCTGAGAGACGAACTGAACGCGGCTCTCAACGAGCTGAAGGAGGACGGCACGATTGATTCCATTATGAGCAATTACATCGGCGATGAAATCGGCCAGCATCCGTATGAATCCCCGGCGGACGTGGACCGTTCCAAGGGAACGCTGACTATGGCGACCAATGCGGCCTTTGAGCCCTGGGAGTATCTGGAGGGCTCCGATGTGGTCGGAATTGATGCGGATATCGCCCAGGCAATGTGCGACAGGCTGGGTTATGAGCTGCAGATCGAAGATATGGCCTTTGATACGATTCTGGTGGCCGTAAGCTCCGGAAAGGCAGATTTTGGCATGGCGGGCATGACCGTTACGCCGGAGAGAGAAGAGAGCGTTGAATTTACGGATACGTATGCAGACGCCAGCCAGGTTGTTATCGTAAAAAAATAAACAGTAGATTTATGAGAATATAAACAATATCGGGACGGCGGCCCGCAGCCATCAGGCTGTTGAAATCCGTTCGTCCCGTAATTTCTGCCAAGAGAAAGGGGGAAGTCACAGTGGACGCTATTTCGTCCTGGTTTGCATCTGTCCAGGAGTGGTTTGTGACTGTCGGAGCCAATATTCAGCACTGGTTTACGCGGTATTTTGTGGACAACGGCGCAACGGAATGGTGGCTGACCGGTCTGAAAACCACGATCCTGGTAACGCTTCTGGCGCTGGTGATCGGTATTATACTGGGGTTTCTGGTGGCGATCGTCCGCTCAACCCATGAGCAGACCGGAAAGCTGAAGTTTTTAAATGTCATTGCCAAGATCTATCTGACCATCATCCGCGGAACGCCCACCATGGTGCAGGTCCTGATCTGTTATTCCATCGTATTTGCCAGCGTGAATCTGGACAATATTATCATCGGAGGTATTGCCTTCGGTATTAACTCGGGCGCCTACGTGGCGGAGATCGTCCGTTCAGGCATCATGTCCATTGACAAAGGACAGATGGAGGCGGGGAGAAGCCTGGGCCTGAGCTCCGGACAGACCATGAAGCTGATCATCATGCCGCAGGCGTTCAAAAATGTGCTTCCGGCCCTGATCAATGAAATGATCGTGCTGCTGAAG
>DVJR01000066.1 GCA_018716575.1 Candidatus Scatomonas merdavium
CAGACGTATGGTGAGAATCGAGGTGTAGGGATGAGTACAGTATTGCCGGTTCTGTCGCTGGCTGCGCTGCTGTTTCTGTTCCGGAAGAAAAAGGTGGAAAAACGTCTGTTTCTTCTGATTCTGTGTGGAAACCTTCTGGGACTTGTGCTGACGGTACGGGAAAATCTGACGGGAACACGGATCCAGGTGACGGAACTGGAAAGGGGAGAACGAGGCAGCGGAAGCGCCGAGGTTCCGATGGAAATACTGACGGAGAACGGACAGCAGACGGAGATCACCCTTCGTGTGCCGGAGCAGACCTTCACCCGGGCGCAGGCAGAAAAGCTGCTGACTGCAAAGCTGGAGGAGCTGGATGAAATTATTCTGGGAGAAAATGAATCTTTTAGCCGGATTGACCACAATCTGCATCTGCCCTCCTCTTTTTCGGATTCGCCTGTGACCGTCCGGTGGAGCACGGATCAGCCGCAGGTTCTGAACTGGGACGGCAGCATAGGCGAGGGGACAGAAGAGAGCGGGACACAGGTGTGCCTGGAGGGGGTACTGGTTCTGCAGGATGAAACGGAGGAATACAGGCGCGTGCTGACAGTTTACCCTTCAGAAGAAGAGATAACGCTGGAGACCGCCGTGCAGAGGGAAGCGGACCGGCTGAATGAACAGAGAGAAGGAGAAACCTATCTTTTACCTGAGGAAGCGGGGGGACAAAAGCTGGTCTGGTACAGGCCGGCAGAGCAGATGGGGGCTCTGGTATCAGGTCTGTCCCTGGCTGCCGGCGCGGCTGCGGTCCTGTCGAAGCGGCAGGAAGAGGAGAAAGCAGCCAGGAAGAGGAAAGAGGAGCTGCAGCGGGACTATCCTGAAATAGTCAGCAAAATGCAGCTGCTGGCCGGCGCGGGTCTTGCCATGCGGAAGGTCTTTGAACGTATTGCGGAGGATTACAGAAAAGAGCGGGAAGCGGACGCAGGAAAAGAAAACAGGTGTGTCTCCGGAACCGGTGAAATAAAAAAATCCTCCGGCAGAGGTCAAAAAAACGTAAAAAGCAGCAGGTGCGGAAAGAGAGCAGCCTATGAGGAAATTGTCCGGATATGCCATGAAATGAAAAACGGCGTTTCGGAAGCAGAAGTCTATGAGCGTCTGGGAGAACGGTGCGGAACCGCTTCTTACAGAGGGCTGTCTATGATTCTGCTGCAGAATCTGAAGAAGGGAAGTCAGGGGCTGCTGCCCTTACTGGAACAGGAAGCCAGGGAGGCATTCGAGATAAGAAAGAGAAATGCCAGGACAGAAGGAGAGAAGGCAGCGGTGCGCCTGCTTCTGCCCATGGGGCTTATGCTGCTGGTGGTGCTGGCGATTCTGATGGTTCCGGCCTTGCTGGCCCTTTAAGCAGAATGCTGTTCCGGCAATCCGGATAGTCTGAATAAGCGGAAGGAGGTGAAAGGATTGAGAGAGCTGCAAATGTTTCTGACGGAGGAAGATGCCATCGGCGTAGTGGAAATTATACTGATTTTGGTTGTTTTAATCGGTCTCGTAGTGATATTCAAGGATCAGCTGACGAGTCTGGTGAGAAATATTCTGTCCAAAGTGACGCGACAGAGTAACAGCATATAACCGGGGAAAGGGGCGGAATTCTATGAGGAGAGGAAGTATTACTCTGTATCTCTGTCTGGTGCTCTCCATCCTGCTGTCCCTGATTTTTGCGGGGCTCATGTCCGCCCGGCTTGCTGCCGGGCGGGTAGTGCTGGCCAGCGGCCTGGAACAGGGTCTTTATTCACTGTTTGCCGGATACGACCGGGAACTGTTTGATTCTTACGGATTGTTGTTTCTGGATGGAGGTTTCGGGAATGAAGATCTTCAGCTGGGACAGTTGCTTCAGGAGGTGGAGGAAGCGGCGGAATATGTGATCTGCCCCGGAGAGGGTCCGTTCAGGCAGCCGGATCTGCTGGGAATGGCCCTGGAGAACGGAGAGCTGACAGGCTATACGCTGGCCACGGACAATGGAGGCGCGGCTTTTCGCAGGCAGGTATGTGAAGTAATGCGGGCGGAGCTGGGAGCAGCCGGAGTGGAGGCGCTGGCAGAAATGCTTAAGGAACGGCTGGGCATTGTACAGGAGCAGGAAAAACAGACGGCGGAAATTGACGAGGAGGGAGTTCAGCGGGAGTATGAGGCTCTATTGCAGGAAGCGAACGGGCAAAGGGCGGAGCAGAAAACAGAAGAGCAGGCAAAGGCTGAACGGATGACGGAACCGTCAGGGGGCAGAGATATGCCGGAGAAGACAGTCAGGCTGCTGCAGTATCGGATAAAGGAGAGGGCTCATCCATCAGAAGAAAAAGTTCTGCCGGATACAGAGCAGAGCACGGAAGGCGGACAGCCGGCAGAGGCTCCTGAGAATTTCGAGAATCCAATTGAAGTAATTTCGAATATCCGGAAAATGGGTATCCTTTCTCTGGCGTTGCCGAATGCTGCACAGCTATCCGGCTTTTCAGCAGATAAACAGGAGATGCCAAGCGGCCGGGAGCTCCAACAAGGGATGGGAGTACTGGCTGCGGAAGAGTCAGGAACCATAGATAAAATTCTTTTGCAGGAATATCTGATAAAATTTTTTCCATGTTACACCTCTGAGAGCCAGGGAGAAGGACTCCGGTATCAGGTGGAGTACGCCATAGGGAAAAAGCAGGATGATATTGAAAACCTGAAAAGTGTGCTGAACCGTCTGCTGGCTGTAAGGGAGGCCTCAAACATGATATATCTGATGACAAGTCCGGCAAGAAGCGCGGAAGCGGATGAAATGGCGCTGCTCATCAGTTCCGTCCTGCTGATGCCGCAGGCGGCGCCGCTGGTGTCTCTTCTGCTGAAGCTGTGCTGGTCCTTCGGTGAAAGTATTCTGGATCTCCGGGAGCTGCTGAAAGGGGGTAAAGTTCCGCTTCTGAAGGATGACAGTTCCTGGAAGCTTTCTCTGAACGCCCTTTCCGGGCTGATGGAAGCAGAGAGCGCAGGAGATGAAAGCAGCGGCGGACTGGATTATCAATGGTATCTGAGAATATTGCTTCTGATGGAAAGCCAAGAGTCGGTGACATCAGCGCTGATGGATCTGACAGAGTATAATATGCGGATACAGAATGGAAGAAAGACTTTCCGGCTGGATTCCTGCGTAGAAACAGCGGAAGTCAGCCTGACGGCTGGAATACAAAATCACAGCTTTTCCATTGTGAGAAGCTATGGTTACGATATGGAATAAAAAGGAAGGAGGTATGGAAGGGTGCCCTTTTATCTCGTGTACATACAAGTTAAACTTTCATTTCTATTAAAAAAAATTCATCAAAAAATCTCTCTTCCTGATGTGAAAATACCAAGAAAAAGGCTCCTCTCCCCGATGAGGAGCCAGAATGTGCCGGTTAAAAGGGCAGCCTTTCACATCTCCCGAAAAGGCAGCCTGACGGCAGAAGCTGCCTTCGTGCTGCCGCTGTTTCTGTTCTGCACAGTGACTCTGACCGGGCTTATGGGGATCTACGGAACCTATGCGCAAACAGTGGTCGGCCTGCAGGAGGAAGCAGAAAAGGCCGGAATGTATGCTGCAGCTTCGGGAGAAAAGGAAAATCTGGTGATTGAGAGAAGCGGATGGGCGGAATACAAACCCTTCTGGCTGCCTTTTCAGTCTGCGGCAGTCCGGGTTGGCTGCAGGGCAAGAGTACGTGCCTGGACCGGGAGCAGTGGCCGGAAAGACGATGGGGAGGGACTGACGGGAAAAGGAGAAAGGCTGGTGTTTGTGACAGAACACGGAAGCGTATACCATACGACCTCACGGTGCAGTCATCTGGCGCTGGCTGTGCGGCAGGTAGAGAGTACATCGGTAAAAGACATGCGGAACAGCGGCGGCGGACGCTATTATCCATGTGAGAAGTGTGTTGGTTCCGGTGAAACATATCCGTATCTGTATGTGACGGAGCAGGGCGACCGTTATCACAATTCTCTGGAATGCAGCGGCCTGAAGCGGACAGTCCGTCTGGAAGAACTGTCGTCATTGTCCGGAATGGGGTGCTGCAGCCGGTGCATTCAGCTGGAAGGAGGCTGAACTATGGAAAGCTGGACGGCATTTGGAATTCTGGCGGTAAACGGTATCTCTGACTGGCGAAAAGGTGAAATCTGCCTGATTCCGACAGCGGCAGCCGGGTTTGCGGGAATCCTGTGGCAGCTGATTGCCAGGAGGGAAGAGGGGGTTGGTTTACTGCTGTCGGTGCTGCCGGGGCTGCTGCTGGCCGCTCTGTCCAGGATGACAGAAGGGCGGATCGGGATGGGGGATGGAATTGCCGTCAGTGCTGCCGGAATATGGATGGGGTTTTACAGTATTTTGCGCGTTCTGATCTGGGGGCTTCTGATGGCTGCGGGTGCGGCGATGATTTTGCTGATGCAAAAAAGTAAAAGAAAGGAGCTGCCTCTGGTTCCGTTTCTGGCAGCCGCCTTTCTGACGGAAAGGATATGGGTGATTTTATAAATATGAAAAAATGGAAAAAAGGAAGCTTTACAGTAGAAGCGGCTTTTATTGTACCCGCGGCAGTATTGATGACCGTACTGCTGATAATCTGTATTTTTTATGTGCATAATCAGGTCTGGTATAAAACGGCGGCCCTGGAGGCTGCTCTGGCCGGAAACAGCAGGATGGAGGGGAGTGGGAAAAGCCCGGGAGAGACAGCATTGGAAAGTGCAAAGAAGCGGGCGGAGCAGCAGGTGATGCCGGGGGAAATTCCATATCCGCAGGTAAATGACGATGGCGCAGGAATCCGTGTATCCTATAGCGGCAGCATGTTTCCTTCATTTCCGGAGGGCCTTTTTTCCTGCACGGCAGATGCGCGGGTAGAGAGAGTGCGGCCGGTGAAGTTCCTCAGGCTGCTGCAGATGGCAGAAAAGCTGGGCCAGGCGGCAGAATATGCTGTTTCCTGATGATGGGAGGGATTGGAATGCAGGCTGATTACAGGAGAGATATTTCTCACAGCTATCTGATACTGTCAGGGGAAGAAGCGCCGGATATAGCCTCTTATCAGGTACGGATGCTGGTGACAAACCAGATTTCCGGCTTTCTGCCCTGCCAGATTCAGCAGATTGATCAGAAAATGATGTTTTATTACGATGTTACCTCCAAGCAGACATTGCAGATGCTGCTGGAACACCGGCAGATCAGAAAAGAGCTTCTGGAGCTTTTGCTGAGTCAGATTGCGGAGGCTCTGGAAAAAATCAGAAGCTACCTGCTGGGACTGAATGGGCTTGTGCTCCGGCCTGAGTACATTTTTCTGGACGCCGCCGGCAGACAGCTGTGGTTTTGCTACTATCCGGGAAATGAGCAGACATTCCAGGAACAGATACGGGAGCTGAGCGAATATCTTCTTCCCAGACTGGAGCATCAGGATCGGATGGCGGTTATGCTGGGATATGTGTTTTATCAGAAATGTGTGGAAGAGACGGTGACGGCAGAAGTGTTCCAGGAGCTGCTGCATGGCGGCTTCAGGGAATGGCAGGAAGAAAAAGAGGAGGAGCGGGAAGTTCAGCGGGAGGTCTTTCATAAGCCTCTGGATAAGACGGAGGGAGAAAAAGAATGGAAGAAAGACAATGACGGCGTTCCGCGAAGCCGGGAGGAGCTTTTGGAGGCCTTTTTTGCGCCGGAAGAACAGGAGGAAAAGCGTCTGGTCTGGGATATGAAGCGCAGACTTCTGTTTTTCGGGACGGCGGCTGTGGCGGCAGGGCTTCTGGCCGTGCTGGGCCTGGGCGGATATCTGCTGGAGGGGTGCCTGTTAGTTGGAGCGTCTGGCGGAATTGTTCTGGTTGGCGTTGTGGTGAAAAGGACCCTGCGGGACAACCGGGAACAGGAAGAGGAAATGGAAAAATACCTCTGTACCGGGTGGGAAAAGACCGGACAGGAGAAGCGGAGTGGCTGTCCGCCGCAAGAGCTGCAGAGCAGCGGAGAGCAGGAGAACAGGCTGGCTGAAAAACAGGTACAGAGACGTGAACTGCGGGAAAGCGTACAGACAGAAAACCAGTCTGAGGAGACGATTTGCCTGGAACCGGAGTTTGCCGGAGAATCAAAAGAAAAAGCCCGTCTGATACCGGAAGGGGATATGACAGGCGGCATTATCCGGCTGGAGAAGGAAATCTGTCTGGTAGGAAAAGAACCGGAAGCGGCGGATGTGGTTCTGCCTTTTCCGGCTGTCAGCCGGATTCATGCCAGATTTTTGTGGAATGGCGAGACGTATCTTCTGTCTGATCTGAATTCCAGAAACGGAACGGGAGTTAATGGAGAGCTTCTGGAGACGGGAAAGCCAAGGGCGCTCGTTTCCGGTGATCAGATTCAGTTCGCCAATTTGACGTATCGCTTTCAAAAGGAGTATACTGTAAGCTGTCATTACTGTTAGGCTCAGACGGGGAGTCGGCCCCTGGAAGAAAAAGGAGACAGGACAGATGCAGAATATACCGGAATGGCAGTATCATCCCAATGAAGATATTATTGACCGCATGCGACGCCGCAGGCAGAAATGTATAATGAATCTGATAATAATCGCTGTAAACGTGATTCTTTTTCTGGCAGCAGAGGCGACGGGCGGTTCGGAAAATACGGAGCATATGGTAAGGATGGGGGCTTCGTATACGCCCCTGGTGGAGGGTGGAGAATACTGGAGACTGTTTACCAGTATGTTTCTGCATTTTGGCCTGGCACATCTGTTAAACAATATGGTTTTGCTGTTTTTCCTGGGGGATTACATGGAGCGTTTTCTGGGAAAAGTCAGATATCTGATTCTTTACCTGGGCGGAGGAATCCTCGGAAATATTTTTTCTTACTGGAGTGAGCTGCAGCAGGGGAGGCAGGTTGTATCTGCGGGAGCTTCGGGCGCGATCTTTGCTGTGCTTGGCGGCCTTGTGGTTCTGCTGCTGATTCACAGGGGAAGGCTGGAGGATCTGAGCCTTCCAAGAGTTCTGCTGATGGCGGCCCTGTCGCTTTATGTGGGCTTTCGCTCCGCAGGTGTGGATGGTTTCGCGCATCTGGGCGGCTTTCTGGGCGGTGCGTTCCTGGCTGCCGCCATGAAGCTGCTTCCTGGCGGACGGAAGCTTTAAAAAGTGTTTTGCCGGCGGTCTGCATGCGGCTTTCAGGCATCCGGCAGGATGATGGTAAATATTGTACTGCCTTCGGAGGAGGAAACAGTGATTGTTCCGCCGTGGGCCGCTATGATTTCCTGACAAATGGCAAGACCAAGCCCCGTGCCGTTTTTCTTATGAGTGATGAAGGGCTGAAACAGGTCCGGAAGGTATTCTTTCGGGATGGCCGGTCCGTCGTTTTCTACTTCGATCCGGGTTTCGGCAGAAGAACGGGATGCACGGATCAAAATGTGCCCTCCATCTGGCATGGCCTCAGCCGCATTGCGGATCAGATTATAAAGTACCTGAAGAAATTTTGACTGATCCAGAGAAATTTCCGGCAGCTTCTCCGGGCAGCGGCAGCTGACGGAGATACCGTAAGATGCCAGCATAACAGCTCCGGAATCAGCAATATCCCGGAGAAAGGCAGAGAGATCCGTCGGCTCTTTTTGCAGTCTGGCGGCATTATTAAACCGGGACATCTCGTCCAGAAGTCCGGTCAGCAGGTTCATATTTTCGATGATTTTCTCATAAAATGAGTAAGTGGCAATTTCCGGATGTTCCCGTACCAGAAGCTGAAGAAAGCTGTTGATTAAAGTGACAGGATTTCGGACTTCATGGGAAAAGCGGGAAAGCATCTGTCGGCATTCATCTTCGGTCATAGCGCATATCCTTCTTTCTGGAAAAAGTTTAACACCGGATATTTGAAAAATCAAACAAAAAAGAGTTGCATATTTCGACAATATTTGACAAAATATGGATAAGAAATAATAACTCTCCGTAAGTTTTTCAGATGTTTTTTAAAAGGAGGCAGGGAAAGTGGATTGTATATTCTGTAAGATTGCAAATGGGGAAATTCCGTCGGCAACACTGTATGAGGACGGAGATTTTCGGGTGATTCTGGATCTTGGTCCGGCGACAAAGGGACATGCCTTGATACTCCCGAAAAAGCATTATGCCAATCTTCATGAAATTCCGGAGGATATGGCTGCGAAGGCTATGGTGCTGGCAAAAAAAATGGCGGGCGCCATGACAGAGGCGCTGGCGTGTGACGGCCTGAACGTTGTGCAGA
The DNA here is from genome assembly GCA_018716575.1 of Candidatus Scatomonas merdavium. GTDB lineage: Bacteria > Bacillota > Clostridia > Lachnospirales > Lachnospiraceae > Scatomonas > Scatomonas merdavium. The sequence goes on from DVJR01000066.1 coordinate 8,180, forward strand.
ACAACGGAGAAGCGGCCGGTCAGACTGTTTTTCACTTCCACATGCATCTGATTCCCAGGTATAAGGAAGATCATGCGGGAATCACCTGGGTACCGGGGACATTGACGGATGATGACAAAACGGAAATCGTGGAGAAAATAACCAGAGAACTGGCAAAATGAACAGGGAATCGAAAATGAATCTGTCAGATTTTAACTGTGTATACGAACAGTATGTAGATCTGGTTTATTACACGGCATATGACGTGATACACGATTATCATCTGGCGCAGGATGTCTGTCAGGAAGTATTCGAGAAAATGTTTTTTCACGTAAACGAACTGGAAATGGATCGCATAAAAGGATGGATACTGGTGACAGCGGAAAATACTGCCATAGATTTCCTGAGAAAGAGAAACCGGTATCGGGAATACTCAGAAGGTGATCCGGAGCTGCCAAGGGAACGGTCAGATTGCGGAGAATTTCAGAAAAGTGTGGAGCGGAAGGATTTCTTTCGCTATGTATTCGCAGAGCTCCATGAGAAAAATCCGGAATGGTATGAAATTATTCTGGGAATGGATATCGCCGGATGCCCGGCGGCAAAGATGGCGCGGAAGCTGGGAATCACCGAGAATAATCTTCGGGTGAAGCGCCACCGCGCCAAAATCTGGCTCAGAAAAGAATTCGGTATTGAGATTCAGGAACTGTTCTGAAGATTAGTTTTTCGCGCACTCCTGAATCAGAGAGAGGATACGGCGGATAGAATCTGTGTGGCTGCCTGATTTCATGGCTGCAATATAGGACTCTCGCTGGTCGTAAAGCTGACGGATAGCTGTCAGAAGGGATTCGTCAGTCAGCTCCTCCTCTTCCAGAACTACGCTGTAGCCCTGTTTTTCGAAGGAACGGGCGTTTAGAATCTGGTCGCCGCGGCTGGCTTTGGCAGAAAGCGGAATCAGCAGATTTGGCTTGGCCAGGGCGCTGATTTCACAGATAGCATTCGCTCCGGCGCGGGAGATAACCAGATCGGCCATAGCGAACAGATCTGCCAGTTCTTTTTTGATGTATTCGAACTGTACATAACCTTCCAGACCGTTCAGAGAAGGATCCAGCTTATCTTTGCCGCAGAGATGAACTACCTGGAAATCTCTGAGAAGTTCCGGCAGAATGCTGCGGACGGCTTCGTTGACGGCTACGGAACCGAGACTGCCTCCGATGACCATAATCACCGGTTTATTGGCGGTAAAGCCGCAGAACTGCAGGGCGGCCAGTTTGTTGCCGGACATCAGTTCCTGGCGGATGGGCGTTCCGGTTACGACGGCTTTGTTCCTGGGCAGATGCTCCAGGGTTTCCGGAAAATTGCAGCAAACCTTAACAGCTGCAGGTATGCACAGCTTATTAGCCAGACCGGGAGACATATCGGATTCATGAATGATTACCGGAATTTTCAGCCGCTTTGCAGCCAGAACCACCGGGACGGCTACAAACCCTCCTTTGGAAAAGATGATGTCGGGCTTCAGCTCTTTCAGGATCTTCCGGGCCTCGCCGATGCCCTTGAGGACGCGGAACGGGTCCGAAAAGTTTTTCGGGTTGAAGTACCGGCGGAGTTTTCCGGAAGAAATTGCGTAGTAGGGAATGTTCAGATCTTCAATGAGCTTTTTTTCGATACCGTCGTGAGAGCCGATATAGGAAATCGAGTAGCCCAGTTCCTGCAGGCCGGGGATCAGTGCGATATTAGGGGTGACATGACCGGCTGTTCCGCCCCCGGTAAGTACGATATGTTTCATATTAAGTATCCTCCTGTGACGCAGACTGCGGATTTTGCTTTTTCTATTATTAAGCGAAGCGCAGAAAAAGTCAAGGAGCTTCTGCTTTCATCCTGCCGAGACAGGAATGACAGGAGAAAGAGGCAGTACCGGCCATCAGATGAGAAAATGAGGAAAGTGCCATGAGTAATAAAAAACCAGGATTTACAGGAAAAACGCTGGAAGATGCTCTTCAGGAAGAAGCAGACGATATTGAAAGGCGTGCTCTGGCGCACGCTCCGGAACACCGGCTGTCCCGGGAAGAGAAAGACGCCATGCTGAAAAATATCCTGGATCGCGTGAAGGAAAAGGAAAGCGCGGAAGAGGAGACGTCTTCCGGCTCGGAGGATAAAAAAGAAGAAAAATCAAAAATCAAAGAATTTTCCGGTTCTGCAAAGAAGAAACCGCTTCGGAACCGTGTGGCCAAATGCGCCTGTATCGTGCTGGTGGCGGGATGTGCGGTCTTTGCTTCGTCGCTGATCAGCGAGGGGAACAGGATGTATTGGGTGCAGGTGTGGCATAATTTGTTTCCGGGGAGCAGTACAGCTGTAACAAATAATGATGAAAATCGGGTGTTGAGTGATGTGACAGAGCAGGAGGCTCGGGAAGAAGTTGAAGAAGTTTTACAAATTCCAGTGCCTAGATTTTATTATTTACCTGATGAAATGAAATTTGAAAATGTGTGTATTGATCTCTCTATGCAATATGCAAGGTTTCAATATATCTGCAGTGAGGGAGCTGTGTATCTATCTATTTCAGGAACAGGGGCAGATAGAACGGAAAGTTGGGCTCCAGATTCTAGCGAAATAGACATAATCTCAATAAAAGTAGCAGATGGGGAAATACCTATATACGTAATAGAAGATACTACAGGAAAGCAAGGAACAGTTATTTATCGTGCTCAATGGATATATCGAAATTGTCAATACGAATTGAGCGGAATGATGAAAAAAGAGGAAATGATAAAAATTTTGGAAAAAATTCGCTATACTATGTAATATTTCATCAATCTATGTCGTATTCTTAATGTAGTA
>DVJR01000067.1 GCA_018716575.1 Candidatus Scatomonas merdavium
GAAGCTATCACGGCTCTTCCTTCGGGGCGGGAAATCTGACGGGCGAGCCCAGGCGGTATCCGCTGGAGCCGGGCATTCCGGGATTTATCAAATTTTTCGATCCTTATCTCTACAGAGAGACCATTCCCTTCACGTCGGAGGAAGAGGCTTCCCGGTATTACGTGGAGAAGCTGCGGGAGCAGATCATCTACGAAGGGCCCGACCGGGTGGCGGCCATTGTGCTGGAGACGATCACCGGTTCCAACGGCGTGATCATTCCGCCCAAAGGCTACCTGCCCGGCGTCCGGAAGGTCTGCGATGAATTCGGCATCGTGATGATCTGCGACGAGGTCATGGCCGGATGGGCCAGAACCGGAAAGATGTTCGCCTTTGAAAACTTCGACGTGATTCCGGATATGATCACCTTCGCCAAGGGCGTGACCTGCGGCTACATTCAGCTGGGCGGCGTGGCCGTCAGCAAAAAGATCGCGGAGTATTTCGACGACCACCTGCTTTCCTGCGGACTGACCTACAGCGGCCATCCCCTGGCCTGCGCCGCAGGCGTGGCCTGTGTGGGATATTACGGCAGGGAACATATCCCGGAGCATGTGCAGGAGGTTGGAAAGGTGCTGGGCGAGCTGCTGGAAGAACTGAAGGAAAAGCATCCCTGCGTGGGCGACGTGCGGTATATCGGCCTGTTCTCCGCGGTGGAACTTGTGAAGGACAAAGGGACGAAGGAACCGCTGGTTCCCTACGGAAAGGATCCGGAAGGGGTCATGGGAAAGATTATCGGCCTGCTGAGGGACGGTGGTTTTGCCACCTATTCCCATGAAAACATGATTCTGGTGGCACCGCCGCTGATTATCACGGAAGGACAGCTGCGGGAAGAAATGGCGGTAATGGATCAGGTGCTGTCTGTGGCGGACAGGGAATATCTGTAAAGGGAAAGCCCTTCGGACGCGGGAAAGAGAGGAAGAGATATGGCAGAATTCAGATTGCCCGGAAAAATAATCGCCGGCGGCCACGCCATGGAAGAGGCGGCGGCCCTGCTGCCGGAATACGGCAGAAAGGCGCTGGTGGTCACAGGGAAACACGTTGCCTGTTCGTCCATGATGGAAGAGCTGCAGAAGGCATTGAAGGAGCAGGGGCTGGAATATCAGGTCTATGACGGGATTACCGGGGAGCCCACGGATACCATGATTGAAGAGGGAGTCCGCATATACCGGGAAACGGGCTGTGATTTCTGCATCGGCATCGGCGGCGGGAGTCCGCTGGACTCCGCCAAGGCCATCGGGGCGATGATCATCAATCCCGGGAAGATCGCGGATTATAACGGGAAAACCATTACGGAGCCGCTGCCGCCGGTGGTGGCGATTCCCACCACGGCGGGCACGGGTTCCGAAGCCACGAAATTTACGATCATTACCGATACGGAAAAAAATATTAAAATGCTGCTGAAAGGGGAGGCGCTGCTGCCGGTTCTGGCCATAGTGGATTACCGGTTCAGCCTTTCCTCTCCGCCCAGCGTGACGGCCGCCACAGGGCTGGACGCCCTGACCCACGCGGTGGAAGCCTATACTTCCATAAAAGCGCAGCCGTTGAGCGACGTATACGCCCTGTCGGCGGTGCGGCGGATTCTCCGGTGGCTGCCGGAGGCCTGGAAGGACGGCAGCAGCCAGGAAGCGCGGAAGGAAATGGCCCTGGCGGCTCTGGAGGCCGGCATCTGCATCAATAATTCCAGCGTGACCATTGTACACGGCATGAGCCGTCCCATAGGCGCGCTGTTCCACGTGCCCCACGGGATTTCCAACGCCATGCTGCTGACCGTCTGCCTCAGAGAGGTGGCGGACGCGGCCCTGGACCGGTTCGCGGATCTGGGAAGGGCTGTGGGAGCGGCCTGCGAAGCGGACACGGATCACAGGGCGGCGGAAGAGTTTTTAAACCGGCTGGAGGAAATCTGCCGGATCTGCCAGGTGCCGACCCTGAAGGAATATGGCGTCGGAGAAGAGGAGTACCGGAACGCCATTGAGAAGATGACGGAGGACGCCCTGGCAAGCGGCAGCCCCGGCAACTGCAGGAAAAGCGTGAACGCGGAAGATATCAGGAGGCTGTACCGGAAAGCCTATGGCGGCTGAAGCTGACCGCCGGAACAGAACAGAAACAAAAAAAGCACAGCAAGGGAGCTGAACGGAAGAAGGCTTCCCCGCTGTGCTTTTTTCATTCCGGGCAGGGAGCTGCCGCATATGAAAAAGTCGGAGGTGTGTAAATGAAAGAGACAACAGTAAAGCAGGCCATAGAGAGAGAACGGGAGGTAGAGGAGCAGGGGATACAGATTCAGATTGAAAATGTATCCATGACATTCAAGGATAATGACGGAAACGATGTACAGGCGCTGAAAAATATCAACCTGAATGTGAAAAAAGGGGAATTCGTCTCTCTGGTGGGCCCCTCCGGCTGCGGCAAGACCACGCTTCTGCGGCTGATCGCCGATCTTCTGGAGCCTTCGGACGGAATCGTGAAGGTGGCCGGCATGACGCCCCGGGAGGTGCGGCTGCAGCAGAAATTCGGCATCGTATTTCAGAAGCCGGTGCTGTTCGACTGGCGGACGGTGAAGAAAAATGTGGAGATGCCCCTGGAGATCATGAAATGGAGGCCGGAGGAGCGCTCAGCCAGGGCAGAGAAGATGCTGGAGATGGTGGGACTGACGGAATTCGAGAACCATTATCCGGGGCAGCTTTCCGGCGGCATGCAGCAGAGGGTGGGCATCGCCAGGGCGCCTGCGGCCTGGTGGTCAACTGCGGCCCCTATCTGGCGGAAATGCCCGCCGCACTGCTGGCGTTCTGCAACGAAAACCAGTTTCCGCTGATGGACATTCCCTGGAAAACCAGGCTGGTGGATATTACGCGGGATTTCTGCAATCAGATTATCCGCAGCGAAAAGGAAGCAGAGGATATCGGGACGATTTTCAAAAATCTGATGTACTATCCGGAGGAGCTTCCCAAATATCTGCCGGCCCTGGAAAGCCATAATTTTGACCTGAACGGCACGTACCGGATCGTCGGCGCGAAGTTCGGCTGTCCGCCGGAGCAGCTCGCCGACCGCCTGCGTCAGCTGCGGCTGATGGTATCCAGACGCCTTTCCCATGTCCAGGCGGCTTTTTTCGAAAGCAAGGAGTGCCTCTTCGCGGTGCTGGAGAATCTGGAACCGGAAGAGCTTCACCGGGTTCTGGAGCAGTTTCAGACCGAGATGAGCGGCGCCGGTTCCGGAATGCGTCTGGCGGCGGGAGAGGCGGTGCCTCTGCGGGAGCTGCCCGTCGGATTCCGGAGAACCGCCGCGGTGCTGCGGCTGGCGGAAAGAAGAAATCGGTCGCCGCTGTATTACGACGAGCTGAGCACGGAGAAGCTGCTGATTTCGGTCAGCGATACCAGGGTTCTGGAGGAATACCGCCGGGCGGTCCTGGGCCGGCTGGAATCCTACGACCACGAGAACGGTACGCATTTTGTGGAAATTCTGGAGCGCTATCTTTTCTGCGACGGAAGCGTACAGAAGGTGGCGGAAGAGATGTTCGTACACCGAAATACCGTCAATTACCAGATCAACCGTATAAAGAAAATACTGGGAAAAGATCTGAGCAGCATGGAAGAGAGGATGGAGCTGATGCTCGCCTTTCAGATCAGGGACGTGCTCTGATACAGGGCGCGCCCCGGCCTTTCTGCGCGTCTTGACAAAAAAAAGAAAGAGGGCTATAATATTTTTCGAAACAGCGAATATAATGTATAAAAGAAAATGTCGCGGGGTGGAGCAGTCTGGAAGCTCGTCGGGCTCATAACCCGAAGGTCACAGGTTCAAATCCTGTTCCCGCAATCCAAACAGCGCCTCCGCAGACCGGAGGCGCTGTTTTGCGAAGCAGGAGTATTTTTCGAACAGCGGATGGCCTGCGGCTGCTGAAATTTAGAATGAAGAAAACGAGAGAAAAGGAGATACAGAAATTGGCCGGGAAAAAGAAAAAAAAGAAGAAAAAAGGCGGCGCGGTCAGCGCCCTTCTGACGCTGGGAATTATCATATGCATCGCGGTCATGGGTTATTCTGTCTATCAGCTGGTATCCACAGGACTGGCCTATAAAGAGGGTGAGGATGAATACGCAGGCCTGCAGAAGTACACGATGAAGACAGTGGAGGATACAGGAACGGATGCGGAACAGGAAGCGATTTCCGCGGATCCTGCGGAGCAGGAGGAAACGGTTACGCCGCCGCTGCAGGTGGATTTCGCTTCGCTTCAGGCTATCAATCCGGATATTGTGGGCTGGCTTTACATAGAGGCACTGGATATCAGCTATCCGGTGGTGCAGGGATCGGACAACGATTATTACCTGCACAGAACCTTTGAGGGAAAGAACAATTTTTCCGGTTCTATTTTCGTGGAATACAGGAACAGCGGTGACTTTACGGACAGCAACACCATTGTGTACGGACATAATATGAAAAACCAGTCTATGTTTGGCAAGCTGAAGCTTCTGCAGGAACAGGGACTGTATCAGAACAGCTCCGAATTCTGGATTCTGACGCCGGAACATAATTACAGATACCAGATTTTCAGCATGCATGTGACGGCCCAGGACAGCGACGTATATACTTTGTTTACCAATCCGGGCCAGGAATTTGTAGATTATCTGAATAAAATGCTGAACGAGTCGGAGACGGCGCTGCCGCTGGAGCAGGATTTCACTGCGGAGAGCAGGATCGTAACGTTGTCTACCTGTACCAGCAGCGAGACAGACCGTTTCGTGGTACAGGGACTTCTGGTTTCAGAATAAACAGATGGAAGGGGGAATGGCTGTGAACGGTATTGAGCGGCTGCAGAAGATTGTCGACAGGTATGAGAATCTGGTGTTTTTCGGAGGAGCCGGCGTCTCCACGGAGAGCGGAATCCCTGATTTCCGCAGCGTGGACGGGCTCTATCATCAGAAATATGATTATCCGCCGGAGACAATTCTGAGCCATACGTTTTTTATGCGGAATCCGGAGGAATTCTACCGGTTCTACCATGACAAAATGCTGGCCCTGGACGCGAAGCCCAACGCCGCCCACCGGAAGCTGGCCGAGCTTGAGCAGGCGGGAAAGCTCCGGGCGGTGGTCACGCAGAACATCGACGGGCTGCATCAGGCGGCCGGAAGCAGAAACGTGCTGGAGCTTCACGGGAGCGTTCATCGGAATTACTGCATGAAATGCCATGAATTTTATGATGCTGAATACATGGCGGCGGCAGAGGGCGTTCCCAGATGTGAGAAATGCGGCGGCATTATCAAGCCGGATGTGGTGCTGTATGAAGAGGGGCTGGATCAGAAGACTCTGGAGGCGGCGGTTTCCGCCATTTCCCGCGCGCAGGTGCTGATTGTGGGCGGCACGTCCCTGGTGGTGTACCCGGCGGCCGGCCTGCTCCGGTATTTTGGCGGCGACAGAATCGTTCTGATCAATAAAGGGGCCACCTCCATGGACAGTCAGGCTGATCTTCTGATACAGGAGCCTATCGGCCAGGTGCTGGATCAGATTGCGGTGAGGTAGGAATATGGATTATGCGGTGGGAGATGTTGTAAAACTGAAAAAGGCCCATCCCTGCGGCAGCAGCGAGTGGGAGATTCTGCGAACCGGAGCCGATTTCCGGCTGAAATGTATGGGCTGCGGACGCCAGATCATGATTGCGCGGAAGCTGGTGGAAAAAAATACCAGGGGCCTTCGTAAAAAGGCGGACGGCGAGTGACAGTCCGTCCGCCGGTTCCCGGTCTGCCGGCTGTGCCAGAGGCTGGCACAAATTGACTTTTAGGGGTGATTATGGTAATATTATAAGCCATGACACACAAAAACTCGGGAAGGCATTGAGGTAGAAAGTATGAATAAAGTGATTTTAATGGGAAGGCTTACAAGAGATCCGGATATCCGGTATTCCGCGGGAGAGAATTCCACGGCGGTGGCGCGCTATACGCTGGCGGTGGACCGCAGGTTCCGCAGGGACAGCGATCAGGGACAGAGCGCGGATTTCATCAGCTGCGTGGCGTTCGGCCGCAGCGCGGAATTCGCGGAAAAATATTTCCATCAGGGAATTAAAATCATAGTAACCGGGCGGATTCAGACAGGAAGCTATACGAACCGGGAAGGAAATAAGGTATATACCACGGATGTGGTTGTGGAAGATCAGGAATTTGCCGAGAGCAGGAACGCCAGCGCGGAGAACAGCGCGGGCTTCCAGACGTCTTACCAGCAGCCGTCTTATCAGCAGCCGGCTGCGGCATCCGCACCTTCACCGGCTCCGGCATCCGCAGACGGTTTTATGAATATTCCGGATGGAATTGATGAGGAGCTGCCCTTTAATTAATGGCGGGCTTTCCGCCTGAGGGGCGGCCGGCGGAACGGACAGGGAAGGTTCCGCCGGCGCGCTCCGGCAGAGCGGAAATTCGGCCGGATCCGTCTGCGCGAACTGCGGCAGATGCGGACAACGTGCTTTTCAAAGGAGCAGTAGGGAATGGACAGAACTGAAAAAGTAAAATTAAACGGACAGCTTCGCAGCTATCTCCGGTGCCCGCTGGCGCTGTTTGCGCTGCTGGTGGCTGTCAATATCGGTGTGTATTTTATCAATGCCAATGCCGGGCTGATGGTCAGTGCCGGCCTGGTTCTTTATTTGATTATCGCACTGATTTTTTATTATACGAAGAAGAAAACGGTTTTCAGCGAACTGATTACCTTTGCCGCCCAGTACGGGCAGGTCCAGCGTCAGCTGATTATGGATCTGGCGCTGCCTTATGCGGTATTGGATGATGACGGTCAGGTTCTGTGGTTTAATCAGGCCTTTGCAGAGCTGACCGGAAAAGAAAACCGAAAATACAGGAAATCCATTACAAATATTTTTTCCGAGATTACCCGGGAAAAGCTCCCGGAAGAAGGCCAGGAGGCGGATTATCATTTTTCTTATATGAGAAAGGATTTCCGCGCCCATATCCGGAATGTCAATATCGATTCCATGATTGAGCATACAGAAGGCCTGGAGGCCGGAGAGTCGGCGCATCTCTTCGCCCTGTATCTGTTTGACGAAACGCAGATTAATGAGTACATCCGGAAATATGACGAAGAGACCATGGTGACGGGGCTTATTTACCTGGATAATTACGACGAAGCTCTGGAAAGCGTGGAGGAAGTCAGGCGCTCCCTGCTGACCGCCCTGGTGGACAGAAGAATCAATAAATATTTCAGCGATATTGACGGTCTGGTGAAGAAATATGAAAAGGATAAATATTTTCTGGTCATGAGAAACCGGTCGCTGGATGAACTGAAGAAGCAGAAGTTCAGCATTCTTGAGGAAGTAAAGACGGTTAATATCGGCAATGAAATGGCCGTGACGATCAGTATCGGCATTGGCGCCAACAGCGGTTCCTATGCGAAAAATTCAGAATACGCCCGGGTGGCCATTGATCTGGCTCTGGGCCGCGGCGGCGATCAGGTAGTGCTCAAGGACGGAGATAAGATATCTTATTTCGGAGGAAAATCCCAGGCAGTGGAGAAGAGCACCCGCGTGAAAGCCCGCGTGAAGGCTCATGCTCTCAAGGAATTTATGGACAGTAACGAAAAGGTCATTGTCATGGGCCATAAGATCATAGACGTGGATTCTTTCGGAGCGGCCATCGGTATATACCGGGCGGCAAAAACGCTGAATAAGAAAGCCCACATTGTGATCGACAAGCCTACGTCATCCATACGGCCGCTGATGGAGGGCTTTCTCCACAACCCGGATTACGATGCCCACATGTTCCTGAACTGCCACGACGCCAAGGAAATGGCAGATGATAATACGCTGGTAGTCGTAGTAGATACGAACAAGCCCAGCTATACGGAGTGTGAAGAGCTGCTGCACAGGGCGAAAACCATCGTGGTGCTGGATCATCACCGCCAGGGCAGTGAGGTAATCCGCAACTCGGTGCTTTCTTATATAGAACCATACGCTTCTTCTGCCTGCGAAATGGTGGCGGAGATTCTGCAGTATTTTGCCGACGGGATACGGATCCGGAATATTGAGGCTGATGCCATCTATGCAGGCATTATGGTAGATACGGACAACTTTCTGCAGAAAACAGGTGTCCGAACCTTTGAGGCGGCAGCCTTTCTGCGGCGCTGCGGTGCGGATGTAACCCGAGTCCGCAAGCTGTTCCGGGAAGATATGAACGACTACAGGGCCCGGGGAGAGACAATTCGGAACGCTGAACTGTTCCGGAATGCGTTCGCCATTTCCGAATGTCCTGCGGACTATGTGGACAGCCCTACCGTAGTGGGGGCTCAGGCTGCCAACGAGCTTTTAAATATCATCGGCGTGAAAGCTTCATTTGTCCTGACGGATTATAAAGGAACAATTTATGTCAGCGCACGGGCTATTGACGAAGTAAATGTGCAGATTATCATGGAACGGATGGGCGGCGGCGGTCACCTGAATATCGCGGGCTGCCAGCTTGAGGGATACTCTGTAAGCAGAGCAAAGAATTACCTCAAGGAGGTTCTGACAGAAATGCTGGATGGAGGAGAATTATAATCATGAAAGTTATTTTGCTGGAAGATGTAAAATCCCTGGGGAAGAAGGGGACAATCGTAAATGTCAGCGACGGCTATGCCAGAAATATGCTGCTGCCGAAAAAACTGGGCGTGGAGGCGACGCCCAAGAATCTCAACGATCTGAAGCTGCAGAAGGCCCATGAGGAGAAGATGGCGAAAGAGGCGCTGGA
>DVJR01000068.1 GCA_018716575.1 Candidatus Scatomonas merdavium
CCTGTGCTTTCCGCAAACCGGTACCCGTCGCCGGTGGAGCCCGTGGAACGGTAAGAGCAGCCGCCCGTAGCCACGATCACGCTGTCTCCCCGGACCCGGGATCCGTCCTCCAGCACGAGGCCCGCAGCCGCATCCTCCTCCGTCCAGAGCCCTCTGACTCTGGTATTCAGATGCACCTTTACTCCCAGCTCCTTCATTCTGCGTTCCAGGGCGCGGATGATATCAGAGGAATGGTCGGAATACGGGAATGCCCGGCCGCCCCGCTCCACTTTGGTTTTCACACCCAGACGTTCAAAAAAATCCACTGCCCTGCCGCTGTCGAAGCCGTAAAACGCGCTGTAGAGGAATTTGGGATTCGTCACGATATTCCGGAACAGTTCCTCCGTATCGCAGGCATTGGTGAAATTACACCGTCCCTTACCCGTGATAAACAGCTTTTTCCCCAGTTTTTCATTCTGCTCAAACAGCTCTGCCGTGCATCCGGCCTCAGCCGCAAATACCGCGGCGGCCATGCCGGCGGCTCCGCCGCCCACAATCAATACATTACTCATCTTTTTCTCCCGGATTATTGATCTGTAATTTCAGCCTGTCATCCAGATGGTCAATGTCGTCCCCGCTGAACACCTCGTATTCATCCCAGATCTTCTCCATGGTTTCCAGGGTATTCATCACTTCTTTTTCCCTCTTCATGCACAGCGCTACAATCAGCGCGTTGATGATGCTGAGCGGCGCCACCAGAGAATCCACGATAGACACCATATCGCTTCTGGCGATCAGATTACAGGAGGAATAGAGGTTGATGGGCGAATGAACGCTGTCAGTGATGGTAATCACCTTTGCGCTCCTGGCATTGGCATATTCCATGGCCTTCAGGGTACGCATGGAATACCGCGGGAAACTGATGCCGATAATCACATCCTTTTCGGAGATGTGGATGATCTGTTCATAGACCTCGGTGGCCCCGCTGGTGGTCACCAGGCGCACGCTTCCGAATATCTGGTTCAGGTAGTATCCCAGAAAGCTGGCCAGCGGCGCACAGCTCCGTACTCCCACCACATAGATGGTATCTGCCTCCAGGATCGTCTGCACCGCCAGCCTGAACGCATCCCTGTCCGTCTGCTCCAGGGTCATCTTTATCTTCTCGATATCTGACTGCAGCACTGTATCCAGCACCTTCGCCTGAGGAATCCTTCCTGAAGTTACTTCAATCCGCTGGATGGAATTCAGCTTGTTCATCACCAGCTCCTGCAGCGCCTCATGGAATTCCGGAAAGCCCTCAAATCCCAGCTGGATCGCAAAGCGAACCGCTGTGGATTCACTGACGCCTACTTCCTTGCCCAGCCTGGCCGCAGTCATAAATGCAGCCTTATCATAATGGCTGACGATATAGTCTGTCAGGCACTTCTGCCCTTTGCTCATGGTGTTGTACTGCTGTTTCAGCCTGGTCAGCAGATTCTCTCTCTGTAACATGCTTTCTCCCTCCACACTGCCGACTAGTATATCACAAAAAAACGCAGGCCGCAAGAAACGGCAGACTTGAAACGTCGGGCCGAAAACACTCTCCGGAAATGCTCAACGGCCAGATGTCTTCTTCCCCGCCAGCAGCTTCAGCCCTTTCAGCACTCTTCCGTTGAAAATCTCCACGATTCCCTTCACCTGGCGGGCGCTGATTTTCCCGTCAGTGCCCATGGGCAGCTGGCGCAGCGGCAAATCCAGGATCATGTCTCCGACCCTGTCCCGGCTGATGAACTCACCGGATTCCCGCTCCGCAATCTTCTGAATCAGCGGCAGCGCCAGACGAAGGGCCGGCAGCCGCATCAGATCCCGCAGAGTGGAATTCATGACGAAAGCCTTCCTCCCTTCTTTCTCCGGTTCCGGCTCTGCCATTCTTGCCGCCTGAACAGAAAGTGGCCGCACGCTCCGGTCTTTGATCTCCCAGCTGCCCGTCAGGCGGATGTCACGGCTGGAGCTTCCAAGCAGTATCTTATACCTCCCAGGACTGATTACCCAGCCGTTTTCCTCTTCTTCAAAATGTGAAATATCCATCTCGTCCAGAACAAATTCCACCCGGCACTTCTCTCCCGGCTTCAGCTCCACCTTCCGGAAAGCCTTCAGTTCCTTAAAATCACAGTCTTCTCTTTGGATATACAGCTGTACGGCCTCTTTCCCTTCACGGCTTCCCGTATTTTTCAGAAAGAAAGTGATCTTCCCGTCTGCGATCCGGAAATCTTCATATAAAAAGTGGGTGTAGGAAAGGCCGTGGCCAAAAGGAAACAGCACTTCCTTTTCTTCCGCGTCGTAATAACGGTAGCCCACATGGCGGCCCTCCCGGTATTCCGCCCGTTCTCCCTGTGCCGGATAAATACCGTAGCAGGGCGTATCGGAAAGCTTCACAGGGAATGTCTCCGCCAGCTTTCCCGAGGGGTTCACCTTTCCCGTCAGAATGGCCGCCGCCGCGTGGCCGCCCATGCATCCCCCCAGATAACACATAAGGACTGCGGAAACCTGGTGTATCCAGGGCATCTCCAGCGGGCCGCCGCTCTGGAGCACCACCGTGACTTTCTCATGAACCCGGCAGAGCTCTTCGATCAGCCGGTTCTGCGCCTCCGGCAGCGCGAGACCTTCCCGATCAAAGCCTTCTGATTCATAATTTTCCGGCAGTCCGGCAAAGATAAGAACCTGATCGCAGCCCTCCGCCGCGCGCAGCGCTTCTTCCAGAAGCCTGCCATCGTCCTCGCCTTTTTTCAGCCCGTATCCTTTTGCATAGCGAACCGTCCAGCCGTCTTCCTTCAAAGCCGCCAGCGGATTGTCCCTGTAAAGGGCGTTGACCTTACTGCTGCCTGCCCCCTGGTACCGCGGAAACTTGGCCAGCTGGCCGATCACCGCCACCCTCTCGCCGCGCCGCACCGGAAGCGTTCCTTCATTTTTCAGAAGAACCGCGGAATTCTCCGCCACCTCCTCTGCCAGGCGCAGATTTTTCTCCAGATCACAGGTATAAGAGATCTTCTGTCCGTCCTCATGCCGCAGCATCAGACCGGCCATATGCCCGGCGATTTCATCCAGCCGTTCCTCTGAAAGTCTCCCTTGTTCCACCGCTTCCATCAGATACTCTTCATCTTTATTAACGCCTCCCGGCATCTCCACATCCAGACCCTCCCGGAAGCTGGTGACGCATCGGTGCATGGCGCCCCAGTCTGTCACCACTACGCCGTCAAAGCCCCACTCCTTCCGCAGCACATCCTCCAGAAGCCAGCGGTTCTCACAGCAGTAGGTGCCGTTCAGTCTGTTGTACGCCGCCATCACCGTCCAGGGCTTTCCCTCCTTGACTGCGATCTCGAAAGGCTTCAGGTAAATCTCCCAGAGCGTTTCGGCATCAATGCGTGAGTCAGAAATCATTCGTCTGGTTTCCTGACTGTTGCCGGCAAAATGCTTCAGAGACGTACCCACGCCCCGACTCTGCACGCCGCGGATCAATGCGGCCGCCAGCTTTCCGGACAATAAAGGGTCCTCGCTGAGATATTCGAAATTCCGTCCGCAGAGCGGGCTTCTCTTGATATTGACGCCGGGGCCCAGAAGCACGGCTACATTCTCCCGGCGGCATTCCTCTCCCAGAGCCTGCCCCATCCGCTCAATCAGCTCCGTATCAAAGCTGCAGGCAAAGGCGCTGGCCGTGGGATAGCAGACAGCCGGAACACTGCCGATGGCGCTGGAATATCCTTCATCCTTTTTCTGCTTCCGCAGGCCGTGGGGACCGTCCGCCACCGCCAGCGGCTGATATCCCAGACGCTCTGCTCCTCCCATACTCCAGAAGCTCCTGCCCGTACAGAGCCTGATCTTTTCTCTTCTCGTCATCCGGCTTACCAGTTCGGTTTTTCTGTCCATGTCCGTCCTCCTGAAACTATCCTTCCAAAGAATGGTATTCTCTTATTATACATAATTCCGTTTAAAAAAACAGAAGAAAGCCTTAATTTTCCTTAAATTTCTTGGGGAAATATATTTTTCCATTTGTCAAACCTCATCTGTTCTGTTATAGTAACAGAGGAGTGATAAAATATCATGAAAAAATACCAAGGATATGAGGGTGTACAGAATGGATCTCTTTGTTGAAATTCTTCTTAAAATTCTTCCGAATATTTTTATTTTTTTGTTTTTATATCAGTTTGTTTATCTGGCGGTGGGGCTGCTGCGGAAGCTGCCCCGTTTTCAGGCAAAGACCGAGCACCGGTATGCGGTGCTGATTTCCGCCAAAAACGAAGAACGTGTTATTGCTAATCTGATACAGAGTATCCTGAACCAGAATTATCCCCGGGAACTGATTCAGGTATTTGTGGTGGCGGACAACTGCTCTGACCGCACTGCCGAGGTCTCCCGAATGGCGGGCGCCCGGGTGTTTGAGCGTTTTGACGACCAGTATAAGGGAAAGGGTTATGCCCTGCGGTATCTTCTGAATCAGATCCGGGAGCTGTACGGTCCGGATGCCTTCGACGGTTATCTGGTCTTTGACGCGGACAACCTGCTGGATAAAAATTACATCCGGGAGATCAACAAGGTATTTGACAACGGATACCGGATTGTTACCAGTTACAGGAATTCCAAAAACTACGGTTCCAACTGGATCAGCGCCGGAACGGGGCTCTGGTTTCTCAGAGAAGCCAAATATATTAATAATCCCCGGATGCAGCTGGGCGTCAGCTGCCTGGTGTCCGGCACGGGCTTCCTGATGCACAAGGATATCGTAAAGGAGAACGGCGGCTGGAATTTCTTCCTGCTGACAGAGGATGTGCAGTTCTCAGTGAACAGCATCCTGAAAGGCGAAAAGATCGGATACTGCGAAGACGCCATTTTCTACGATGAACAGCCCTTGCGCTTCCGGGATTCCTGGAATCAGCGGCTTCGCTGGACGAAGGGCTTTTACCAGGTATTCTACCGCTACGGCGGCCAGCTGTTCAGACGGCTGTTTTCTCACGGCGGCTTTACCTTCTATGATGTGATTATTACACTGACGCCGGGTTTTGTATTTTTAGGCTCAGTGGCACTGATCGGTATTCTGACAATTTTCAATTCCGGCATGGACCTGTACGTCTATACAATGCAGATCCTGCAGATACTGCTGCAGACATTGATTGGTTCCTACGCACTGTTTTTTGCCATGGGTTTCTTCACTACACTGACGGAATGGGATCGGCTTTACTGCACACGCGGCAGGAAAATCGGATATATGTTCACATTTCCGCTTTTCATGTTTACATACGTTCCGCTGTCAGTAATTGCCCTGTTCGTAAAGATCCGCTGGAAACCGATTCTGCACAATATCTCTATCAGTGCGGACGAACTGAAAAGTCAGACGGAGTATCAAACTCCCCCGTCATCTTCTTCAAAAAGAAAACAGGCAGAGACAAACTGATGTCTCTGCCCTTCTTTTTCTCATTTTATTTCTGTACAAAGTTCACTATTTTTCCTGGAACATAAATCTCTTTTACCACATTGCCTGTCAGCCTGTCGGCTACAGCCTCTCTTCCGCGGGCCAGCGCGTCTTCCTTTGCGATATCACGTGCTATGGAGATAACTGCTCTTGTTTTCCCGTTAATCTGCACGGGAATCTCAATCTCGTCATCTTTCATGGCCTCTTCATCATGCTCCGGCCATTCCTCATGGAAAATCGTCTCACTGTGGCCATATTTTTCCCAGATTTCCTCCGCCACATGGGGCACAAAAGGCGCCAGCAGCTTCGTAAATACTTCTATGGTTTCTCTGTCGATTCCACCGGTCTTTTTGGCGAGATCGATCAGCTTGTTGTTGTATTCCATAAACGCAGAAATAACCGTATTCAGGCTGAAGCTTTCCAGTCTCTGGGTTACGTCATGAACCAGGCGGTGGCGGAGCTTCACCATCTCAGGCGTAGCGGCCACACCCGCCTCCAGGCTGTCAAGAGCCAGATTCCAGAAACGGCGGATAAAACGGTTTACGCCTTCGATTCCCCTGTCGTCCCACTCGGCGTCCAGCTCCGGCGGCCCCACGAACAGCTCGTACATACGCAGGGAATCGCAGCCGTAATCCCGCACCAGATCGTCGGGGGATACCACGTTGCCCTTGGATTTGCTCATCTTGATGCCGTTCTTTCCGGTGATCATGCCCTGATTGAACAGCTTCTGGAAGGGCTCGTCAAAATCGATGACCCCGATATCGCAGAGGAATTTGGTATAGAATCTGGAGTACAGCAGGTGCAGCACCGCGTGCTCCACGCCGCCAATGTACATATCCACCGGCAAGTATTTGTCTGCAATCTCCCGGCTGACCAGTTCTTTATCGTT
>DVJR01000069.1 GCA_018716575.1 Candidatus Scatomonas merdavium
AAGAATCCTGCTTCCTCAGATTCGCCGAGAATCGTGATTTCTTTACAGGCCCGCACCTCTTCCAGGTTCACCTCCGTATGGCGGGAATGGGGTGCCAGGAACAGATCGTCGAAGCCCCGCACCAGCGGAATTTTCCGGTTATTCACCTTATGCCAGAACAGGCCGAACATTTTCTCCGGCAGAATGCGCTTTTGGATGCCGTAGAAATAATACATGGCCGCCTGCGCGCCCCAGCACTGGTACATGGTGGAAGTCACATGTGTCTCCGTCCAGTCCATGATCTCCGTCAGTTCCTTCCAGAAATCCACTTCCTCATAGTCCAGAAATTCAATGGGCGCTCCCGTAATGATCATTCCGTCGAAATAATCTTTCTTAATATCCGCGAAATGCACGTAGAACTTATTCAGATGGCTGAGGGACGTGTTCTTCGGCGCGTGGGAAGAAACCATCATAAACGTCACGTCCACCTGCAGCGGCGAATTGGACAGACACCGCAGGATCTGCAGCTCCGTCTCCTCCTTCAGCGGCATCAGATTCAGAATCAGGATCTGCAGAGGACGGATATCCTGATGCAGAGCCCGAACTTCATCCATAACAAATATATTCTCCTTTTCCAGAATCTCCTTGGCCGGCAGATCGCTCTGTATTTTAATCGGCATTGTTTTCTCTCCCTTTCAGGCCGGTCTCCCGCAGTCCGTCCGCAGGCCGGCAAAACACAGTTTCTCACAGTATAGCACAATTCTTTTCATTGTTCCAGTTCCGTCTGAAACCCACGGGAAATTCACACGTCTGTAACCCCTTAAAATCCCGTGTCACATCCTGCGTCATTCCAGCATTTTCAGAAAATCCTCTTCAGACAGAACCGGAATTCCCAGTTCCCTGGCCTTCCTGTTTTTGGAAGAGCCTGAGGCAGTATCGTTGTTGATCAGATAGCTGGTTCTGGACGTCACGCTTCCGGTAGTTTTGCCACCGCGGGACTCAATCAGCTCCTTCAGGGCATTCCGGTTTGGAAAGTGATTCAGGCTTCCCGTTATAACGAAGGTCTTTCCCGCCAGCGTCTGCTCGCCTTCCTCCCGCTGCTCCTTCTGAATGCTCAGGAAAGGCAGCAGATGATCCACCTTCGCGCTGTTTTCTTCCTTCTGCCACCACTGGACAAAGCCTTCACCGATCACCTCTCCGATTCCGTCAATAGCGCTGAGCTCCTCTGTATCCGCACGGCGTATCCGCTCCAGATCCTCCCCAAAGGCCCGGCAGATCAGCCTGGCGTTGGACAGACCGATGTTCGGAATGCCCATGCCATATATCACCCGGGACAGCGTAGTCTGCCGCGCCTTCTGAATGCCCTGCCAGAGCTTTTCATAAGACTTTTCTCCGAAGCCGTCCATGGCTACGATGGTCGCCCTGTGGCGGTCAAGCTGAAAAATATCGCTGAATTCCCGGATCAGGCCGTGGGCCATGAATTTTTCCAGCGTGGCCTCCGACATGCCGTCGATATTCAGTGCATCCCGGCTGACAAACAGGGTAAACGCCTTCATGGCCTTGGCCGGGCAGTCCGGATTGGCACAGTACAGCGTTTCCACCCCGTTGGTGTTGTCGATGCGGGTTCTGCCGCCGCAGGCCGGGCAGATTTCCGGAATATCCTTCACACCGCTGCGGGTATTGTTTCCCGCGATCTGCGGGATAATCATATTGGCCTTGTAAACTTCGATTTCATCCCCGATGCCCAGCTCCAGTTCCCGCATAATGCTGATATTGTGAACGCTGGCGCGGGACACGGTAGTCCCCTCCAGTTCCACCGGTTCGAAAATCGCCACCGGATTCAGAAGGCCCGTACGCGAGGGACTCCATTCAATCTCCAGAAGATGTGTGGTTCGCTTCTCATCAGCCCATTTGAAGGCGCAGGCATTCCGTGGGAATTTTGCCGTCGTTCCCAGGGATTCACCGTACGCGATATCATCATAGAGAGCCACCAGCCCGTCCGAAGGAAAATCATTTTCCCGGATCTTGTCAGAAAAATAATCCATGGCCTGATCCATGGTTTCCGCCGTCACCATCCTGTACTCCACAGTCTCAAAGCCCTGGGATCTCAGCCATTCCATCTGCAGCCGGTGGGAATTCCGAAAATCCACGCCTTCCGCCCGCACCAGGGCAAACGCCCAGAAATGAACTTTTCTCCGGGCAGTAATCTCATTGTTCAGCTGCCGCACGGAGCCGCTGCAGAGATTCCGGGGATTCTTATACCGCGCGTCCACATCCTCGATCTCTTCATTGATTTTCTCAAAATCCGAATAGGTGATGAACGCCTCGCCCCGCAGAATCAGCTCGCCCTGATATGGTATTTTAAGTGGAAGCCCGGCGAAGACCCGGGCATTATTAGTCACAACCTCGCCCACTGTGCCATTTCCTCTGGTGACCGCTTTCTCCAGGCTCCCGTTCCGGTAGGTCAGCACCACCGTCAGGCCGTCCATCTTCCAGGAAAGAAGGGTCTCATGCTCCCCGATAAACTCCCGGAGCGCTTCCCGGTCTTTGGTCTTGTCCAGAGACAGCATGGGACTTTCATGGGTCTCTTTGGGCAGCTCTTCCACCGCCTCATACCCCACCCGCACCGTAGGGGAATCCGAGAGCACGACACCCGTCCGGTTTTCCAGCTCCGTCAGTTCATCATACAGCCTGTCATACTCATAATTGCTCATGATCTCCCGGTCCTCGGCATAGTAGGCCCTGGAAGCCTCGTTCAGCCGCCGCACCAGCACTTTCATCCGCTCCGCGGTTTCTTCCGCACAGCCCTCATGCTTCTTTTCCATTTCCGTTTCCTCTCACTATATTCTGAAGTGTCTGAAGCTCCTGCTCCGTCAGTTCTCTGCACTCACCGGACCGCATATCGTCCAGTAAAAGATTGGCCACCCGTATCCTCTTGAGCGAGCGCACCTGAAAGCCGCAGGCCCGGCACATCCGCCTGATCTGCCGGTTCAGCCCCTGGGTCAGCACGATCCGGAAACGCTTCTCTCCCGTCCGTTCTGCCAGGCAGGGCCTGGTTTTCACCCCCAGCTCTCGCAGATAGATGCCTCTTCTCATTTTATCCAGAAAATCGTCAGTTATTTCCCGATTAGTCTCCACTTCATACT
Source organism: Candidatus Scatomonas merdavium (assembly GCA_018716575.1). Taxonomy (GTDB): domain Bacteria; phylum Bacillota; class Clostridia; order Lachnospirales; family Lachnospiraceae; genus Scatomonas; species Scatomonas merdavium. The sequence continues at coordinate 3,126 of DVJR01000069.1, forward strand.
CTTTTTCATGGCCGTTTCTGGCCCGCATCAGGCCGTCAATCAGATCTCCGTCATCCGTCAGCAGCAGAAGCCCTTCCGATTCCCGGTCCAGCCTTCCCGCATAGGTAACGCGCTCTGTCCTGTTCAGATAATCCGCCAGGTTGTTGTCCACGCGCCTGTCAGCCGTACAGACAATCCCCCGGGGCTTATAGAATTTCAGATAACTCTTTTCCCGCTTCCGGCATACCTGTCTGCCATCCACACAGATAATGTCTCCCTCTTCCGCCTGCATGCCGTTTTCCGCTCTGCAGCCGTTCACCGTAACACGGCCCTCCGCGATCAGCCGGTCCGCCTCCCGTCTGGAGCAGAGACCGCACTCACTCAGATATTTGTTGATTCTCACGCGCCTCTCCCGGCCTCCCTTTCTGACAAGTAAGGCTGTCTCAAAACAGTTTCCGTTTTAAGACAGCCTGTTATTCTTCCCGTTGTTCAGCTCAGCCCTTCCACATATGCCTTCAGATCTGCATTCCCATCCAGAACCGCGTTATAGGCTGCCTGCGTCTCTGTAATCAGTGCCTGCACATCCTCCTGCTCCAGGATAGTACCGACATAGGATTTTACACTTTCATCCGGATTGGCCGCAATACGCAGCTCCCCGTCTTCCATTCGATACACGTACAGCTGCGTAAGTCCCGGAAGAACCGTATCGTACCCCGCATATTTATAATCATAAACAGCGAAGGCTACATAGGAATCCGCTGCTTCCCCGGGATACGTATACACCTCCATATTGCTATAGGCTTCAATGCGCTGATTATTCTCCACCGCAGCCCGATCCTCATCGCTCAGTTCGTCTACAAATGACGCCAGTGTATCCGCATCCTGGCCTGCAAGAGCCTGGAAATATCCGGTCACCACCGCAGAAACCTCATCCGGCGCCGCCGCAAGCGATGCCTCAGGCGTAGGTGTCGGAGCAGGGGTATCCGTAGCATCCGGCGTCGGCGTGGGAGTATCCGTCCCTTCAGCATCCGGCGTCGGCGTGCTCTCAGGCGTGTCATCATTCTCCGTGTTCCCGCCGGTCTGCGACGAAGAAACGCTGTCCCCTCCACCCATATTCTCTGATATCACGCGAACTCCGAAAATAACTGCTGCCGCCACCGCAGCAATCACAAGAATCAGCAGAATATACCGCAGATTGTCTGACAGCCATTCCCGAAACGGGTTTTCCTTCCTTGAAGGCTTTTTCTCTCTGTTATCTTCCATAAATAATCCCCTTATATCCCCTGAACATATAATCCGTACCTGCGGCGCATGCCTTCCGGTCATGGATCCCAGCTTCTCTGTTTCATCATACACAAACAGCCGGATAATAAATTATCCGGCTGCTCAACGTCACCGCGTCTAGAGGGATTCGAACCCCCGACACACGGTACCGGAAACCGTTGCTCTATCCCCTGAGCTACAGACGCTGACATACAGCTGCCGCCTCCGCGACAACATACAAATAATAGCACATCCTCAAAAAAATGTCAACGGTGCATAAAAAATCTGTTATGCCACAATACTAACCATGACAGAAAATCTGTCACCGAATCAGCATTTTCCCAAAGGGATACCACTATGGCCATTCGGCCTTAATTAAAGAAAGGAGTCTGTTATGGGATTAGAAAACGGAATAAAAAAGACACTTCTGGCAGGCGTAGGCGCTGTGGCTACCACAGCAGAAGCCGCCAAACAGGTGGTTGATACCCTGGCAAAAAAAGGAGAAGAAGCCATGGAGCAGGGAAAAGCCATGAAAGATACCGTGAAAGAGGCTATGAAGGAAGCGAAAGAAAACATGCAGCAGCAGAAAAGCGAGGACGCTTCCGATACCGGCCATACGGGTACGTTCTGATCATCGGGCCCGGGAATCCGCACACTGGCTCAGTCTCCGGGAGCTTCTGTCGTAATAGTACACGTGATCGGACAGGATCTCCTGGGGCTGCAGCTGCGTGCTGTTGATTTCCCGCACCATATCCTGCAGCTCCCCTGCGGAATAGCGGTCCCCTGCGGGCAGAATCAGGCATTCGTGGATGCTGCTGGGCAGTACATAGTAATCCGAGCCCAGCCTTTCCCCGATTTTCTCAGCTTCACCCGGATAGCGGATGCAGATGGCACCCAGGCATTTTCCGCTGTTGGTCAGCAGATACAGCGGACTTTCCTCCAGCACATCCTGTTCCTCATGTTCCAGAACACCCCATTGCCGAAGCAGGGCGCTCAGTTTCTGCAATTGGGGCGGACGCTTTTCCAGGGTGTTTTTCCAGGCCCTCTCTTTCAGTTCATCAGGCGTAATATTCCAGCGCTTCAAATGCTCATTCCGTATCAGAATTGTCGCTTCTTCCAGAAATCCCTGATCTACCCGATAATAACAGACTATCGCCAGATCCATCCACAGCTCATGGGGGATCTCGCAGAGCAGCGTCCGGTTCTTCTCACAATTGATCAGCTTGCAGAAGATCCCTTCTGAAGCCTTTTCATAATCTCCGAAGAAGTCCTCCGGAAGCCTGGCCTTCTCCTGAAATTCCCGGTACTGGGCCAGCATCAGCCTGGCCAGATGGGCAATGGACACCCCCTTCAGATATTGCTGATAAAAGCTTTCCAGATAAATGGAAGGAGAAATCCGCTCCCCCGGCGCCCGGATTTCCAGCGCCTCTCTGACCACGCCATTGTTTTTGGTCAGGCGCTGGCACACAGCCTGCACCTTTCCCCCTGACTGCTGCCTGATTTCTTCAGCCAGCGCATCCTGAAACATTTTGAAATTCATACTTTTCCTCCTATTCCTTTCCGCCGGCAGGCGAAAGAAAGCCGGAGGCCGATCAGAATTCCCGTGCCCGCAGCCGCGCATACCTGCCCTGGCGGTTATTTACTTGTACCGGACAATCGTCCTGTTTCACTGATAAATGGGATAATCCAGATGAATCATCTGCCGGACACGAGCGTGTCCCCAAAAAGAAAATAAGAATATAAGAGCTGCCGGGAGCCGCTCCGGCCATAAAGCCGCAGCAGCGCCCTCCCGGCGTAATAAACAGATCTGTCTCCCTTATACACGGCTTAAATATTCGCCGGTTCTGGTATCAATTTTGATCTTGTCGCCCTGGTTTACAAACAGCGGTACGCTGACCTGCGCTCCCGTTTCCACAGTAGCCGGTTTGGTCGCACCCTGAGCAGTATTGCCTGCGAATCCGGGCTCCGTCTCGGTAATCTCCAGCTCTACAAACAGCGGCGGCTCAATAGCGAATACGCTGCCATTGTAGGAGCAGACCTTCACCATCTCGTTCTCCTTCACGAACTTCAGAGCGTCTCCGATGGTCTCCTGATTAATGGCAATCTGATCATACGTTTCCACGTTCATGAAATAGAACAGATCTCCATCGCTGTACAGATACTGCATATCCACCCTGTCGATTCTCGCCTGGGGGAACTTCTCAGTGGGGCGGAACGTCTTCTCCACCACGCCGCCATTGATGACATTTTTCAGTTTTGTCCTGACAAACGCCGCGCCTTTACCCGGTTTTACATGCTGAAACTCAATTACCTGTACCACGTTGCCGTCGATCTCCAGAGTAATGCCGTTTCTGAAATCACCTGCTGAAATCATGATCTTCCTCCTTAAATTTCCGCGTCTGCTCCGGCAGACCGCTCTATAGACATAAGCCGGCTCCGGGCCGGAACCTTCATAATCATTGCACACACATCCCTGCGCGCAATATAGCCACTAATTATATTATAATACTTCCGGATAATTTTCAACAACTTTTTATGAATTCCACCTGTTCCGGCGCTTATCCCCTTTTCCGTGCTCCTCTGCCGGCCTCTTCGGACTGTGCCGCTCTGCGATGACGCTTGTAGAAAAACAGCACGATCCATTCCAGCCGGCGCTTAAGCACAATCTGGATTTCTTCCTTCGGATGGATAGGCTTCACCAGAATATTTCTGATTCCCGCCCTTTTTGCACCCCAGACATCAGTAAAGAGCTGATCGCCAACAAACAATGTCTTCTCCTTTTCCACGCCCATTATTTCACAGGCCCGGAGATAATTTCTGACAGATGGCTTGTGAGCATCCTCAACAAATGCCGACTCCACCGCATCCGCAAAAGGCTTCACCCTCGGAAGCTGATTGTTGGAGATCAGGCAGGTGGCAAAGCCCAGTCCGTGCAGCCGGCGAAACAGCCCTCTGGCGCGCGCATCGGCAGGCTCTCCGTGAGGCACCAGCGTATTGTCGATGTCGAAAATCACAGCCCTGAAGCCTCTGGCATACCATTTTTCATAATCAATGGAATAGGCGGAATCCACCCATTCATCCGGGTAAAAAGCTGACAGAAAACCTTTGCTCACTGTCCATCCTCCTGTTGTTTTTATAATGCGCGGAAGCGCCGCCGGTTTCACCCGGCGGCAGCTTTCCCCTTTTCCATGCGTTTTCCGCTTTACGCCCTTCAGACGCGGTCATGCAGCGGAACGTACGGCTCTTTTTCCTTTACATTCTTGTAAGCCGGACGAATGATCTTGTCCGTATTGATCAGCTCCTCCATACGGTGCGCGCTCCAGCCCACGATACGGGCGCAGGCAAACATAGGCGTATACAGCTCCAGAGGAAGATCCAGCATGCTGTATACAAAACCGCTGTAGAAATCCACGTTTGCACTGACGCCCTTATAGATATGGCGTTCCTCTCCGATAATCTTCGGTGCCAGACGTTCCACCAGAGAATACAGCTGATAATCTTTGTCACGCCCTTTTTCATGAGCCAGCTTTTCAACGAATTTCTTAAAGATATTTGCACGGGGATCGGAAATGGAATATACCGCATGGCCCATGCCGTAGATCAGGCCCCTTTTATCAAAGGCCTCTTTATGCAGCAGTTTCCGGAGATAGCTGCCTACCTCTTCTTCGTCCTTCCAGTCTTTTACGTTCTTTTTCATATCATCGAACATCCGTACCACCTTGATATTGGCGCCGCCATGCTTGGGCCCTTTCAGCGAACCCAGAGCAGCTGCAATAGTGGAATACGTATCTGTACCCGATGAAGAAACCACATGGGTGGTAAAAGTGGAATTGTTTCCGCCGCCATGCTCCATATGAAGCACCAGCGCCAGATCCAGCACAACCGCTTCCATCTGAGTATATTTCTTATCCGGCCGCAGCATACGGAGAATGTTCTCCGCCGTGGACAGCTTCTTGGACGGATTGTGAATATACAGGCTCTTGCCCATAATATAATGATTGTATGCCTGATAACCATACACGGACAGCATGGGAAATACCGCGATCAGCGTCAGACACTGGCGCAGAACATTGGGCAGAGAAATGTCATCTGCCAGATGATCATAAGCATAGAGCGTCAGAACGCTTCTGGACAGTGTATTCATCATGTCACGGCTGGGAGCCTTCATAACCACGTCGCGGACAAAATTTTTCGGCAATGACTGCTGGGATTTCAGAATCGTTTCAAAATCTGCCAACTGCTTTTCCGTGGGCAGGGCTCCGAACAGCAGCAGATAGGCTACTTCTTCAAAGCCCATTCGTCCTTCATTCAGAAACCCCTTTGTCAGATCCCGGATATTAATTCCTCTGTAATACAGTTCACCTTCGCAGGGCGTTTTCACCCCATCTATATTCTTAAACGATACCACATCCGAAATCTCTGTCCGCCCGGCAAGTACTCCTGCGCCGTTCACATCACGCAGGCCTCTTTTTACATCGTATTTTCCATACAGAGATACGTCCATCGTAGAATTACGTACGCAGAGATCTGTCAATTCCATAATTTCCGGCGTTGCTTTCATCTTAAAACTCATTCTCGATTCTCCTTCCTTTTTCCGCGCGGCTTTCGCCGGCTTCATTCGTCTACATGCTGCAGCCCCTGTGCCAGAATCGTAGACACATGGGCGTCCGCCAGGGAATAGAATACCGTTTTCCCCTCACGGCGGAAGTTTACCAGCTCCTGCTGCTTCAGCACCCTGAGCTGATGGGAGATGGCACTCTGGCTCATGCCCAGAAGATCCGCGATATCGCAGACACACAGCTCCTGCTTGGAAAGAGCAGTCAGAATCCGGATGCGGGTGGCATCGCCAAATGTCTTAAAAAGCTCCGCCATCCTGTATATTTCATCATCAGAAGGAATTTCCTGTCTTGTAATATGTTCATGGACACAGTATTCTTCACATACTTCAATCTTTTTCTTTTCGGACATTCTTTCCCTCCTCCGCTGAAAGACTCATGCAATAGCCGGATAATGCCGACTTATATTATGTAATTTTAGCATTTTCCGGAATAAATTTCAACAATTGAAATAATTTCCGGTCAGAAGCGTCTCCGGACACGCAGAAAAAGGCGCCGCGGAATTCCTGTTCTGCCGGAATTTCGCGGCGCCTTTTTCCGCATTAATATGCGTTTTTATTTTGCCATATGCTCTTCGTTATATTTATTTACCTCATCCATAATGCACTCCAGCACGCCCGGGAAAATGGACTCTGGCAGCCCATAGGTGATGCATGGGATATAAGCGCCGTAGGGGGCATATTCAGCAATAGCACGGCGCACCTCGGCGCGGACTTCTTCCTCTGTCCATCCCTTGTGATCCACGATAGAATCAATACCGCCCATGCAGATCAGTTTGCCTTTTACCCGCTCCTGGATCGCTTTGAAATTATTGGTTCTAAGAGCGCCCTGCCATGTTGTGATATGGATATCTACCATATCTTCCACCAGCGGTTCCAGATAGCTGTCCGCATGGAACAATATCTGTACGCCTCGGGAAGTGATGTAGCTGAACAGCTTCTCATATCTCGGTTTCAGGAACTCTTCAAAAACTTCCTTGCTGAAGAACAGCCGGTCCTTGGCACCCCAGTCATCATGATACAGCATCACATCCAGATCCAGATGGTCGATTAATTCCTTCGCATAGGCCATCTTCCAGTCCAGAATGGCATCCAGCAGCTCACCCATCGCCTCCGGCTCCATCAGGAAATTCATCAGGGTATCTTCAAAGCCCATCAGGAAATGAGCCGTTTCAAAAATACCTGTTACCATCAGGCCCGTAGCCAGTTTTTCCTTTCTGTCTACTTTTGCGCACTCCTCAATCGCCGGTTTCCAGGCTTCCTCCGGAAACTTTACATCCTGTACGATAAAATCCTTTTTCCAGTCCGTAACGTCCTTGATTACTTTGTTCTCCTGCGTAATATAAGGCATTCCGGCATGCTCGCCCTTTTCCCAGCGAATCGTTACGCCAAAGGGATTCAGCGTATCCTGTCCTTCCACATAGCAGTCAAAATAATATTTTTTCAGAAGCGGGTCACTGAAAATAAATGCAAACGGCTCATATCCGTTTACCAGACGATCCGGCTTCCCGCCTTTTACAAGTTCCAGATAATTCTCTCTTGGTGTCAGCATTGTTACTTTCCTCCTACTCTATAAAATGTATCTCGTCTTATGATGGACACATTATAATATAGGAGCAATAATCCTGTAAATTCTGCAAAAGAAAGAAATTGAACCATATTGACTGCTACATTCTATAGTAGTCCGTTTCCAGCTTCTGGATCTCAAAGGAAAGCATCAGATGAAGGCAGGTCTCATAGTCGTTCAGATCGATGCCGGTCAGCTGCCGTATCCGCTCCAGCCGCACCAGCAGCGTAGTTCTGTGAACCTCCAGAAGTTCCGCCGTATGGGTGATGTTCTGCCTTTCCCGGAGATAAATTCTCAGGCTCTCCAGCAGGTGCGTTTCATTTCTGCTGTCATAGTCCCGAAGCACCGCCAGCGCCGGATGACATACCTGTTCCGCCGTCAGCTCCTGAATACACTGCTCCATCATATATGGCACCACATATTTGGGGAAAAAGTAATACCATTTTGTGCTGTCCGTACGTTCGCCTACATTCAGCGCCCGCTCTGCCTCCAGACAGTACCAGTGCAGCCACCGAAAATCCCGGAATACGCCGCTGATCCCCGCCTTGCACAGAGTCTCCCGCAGAAAATACGGCACGGTTTCCTCATAATTCCGGCTGCCCTCTTCCGAGCGGCTCAGGTTCCGGATACAGATAAAACGGTCTGCTTCTTCCACCACATAGCAGTCATGGAACAGCTTACGAATCTGCGACTTATAATAAGCCATACCCACACCGCCGCTGGCTCCTTCCTGGAACTGGAACAGCAGCACCTGATATTCATGGTTCACTTCCCAGTGATAGCGCGACAGCATCCGGCGTATGTCATTGACATTGACAGTTACGCCTCTGATCAGGCTGCAGACCATCTCATAAATCTCCTGGCCGTTCTGTATCTGCCCGCCCTGCCGGAAATATTCTTCATATACATCAGACACACACTGTCCGAAATCCCGCAGCAGAGCCTCCACGCCCGGAGCCTGCCGGTGATCCTCAGTACATACCAGCATACGCGCCTGATATTCCCCGTCGATTTTGAAATTAAAACAGTAATACCATTCCTGTCTGGTGTTATAGTAGAGAAACACATCGTCCTCTCTTGCTGCGTTCTGAAAATCCTCATCAGCCACCAGCTCATTGACCATGCTGAGCTTCACCATATCCTGCCCTTCCACCCAGGAATTATGGCTGTCAAACTGGCTGGAAATGCCCACCAGCCGCATGGACTGAGTGGCGATGCAGCCGTATATACGATAGGTGTCCTCCAGATCGTCCAGCAGCTCGCTTAAGCTTTCCCGCTTCCGAACCATGGTCTCCAGACGGATATACCACTGATAATACTGGCAAAATACCCTCTGGATCTGATTTACAATGTCCTGGGGTCTTATAAGCCCCGAAACACAGACCCAGTCCAGTTTCTGTTCTCTGATTTCCTCTTCCTCCAGCCATCCGGTACACAGCACGAATTTTTTTCTCCAAATCGTCAGATCAGCCAGCAGTCGATCTTTTTCCACAATGTAGAGGACGCCGTTTCGCGGCATACCCTTCTCCCAGATTTCATAGCTCTCCACAGGAAAATCGCGTTTTCCGTCCACATTTGTACGAATTGTAGTATCCAGAGACAGCGAATAAATCAGAATTCCAGCCGTTATTGTCATAATTTTATTTCCTCCGAGCGGTTTTTATACTATTATTTATAGTAACACATGGAGCTGCAGCTTTCCATTTAAATCATATAAAAATCCACAAAAAGGAAACTCATTGGTGAGTCCGGAAAAAAGCTGCGGAAAAATACAGATTATCCCTGTATTTCTCCACAGCTTTTTCTGTGCCTTAAACAGTATCAGTTCAGCATCATCCGGTCATTGGCAAATTCCTCGCCCGCAGCCTGCTCGAATTTTTCCAGAAGCTGGGACACCCTGAGGTTTTTCTTTTCCTCGCCGGACACATCGTATATAATTCTGCCGTCATGCATCATCACCAGACGGTTTCCCATCCGGATAGCATCCTTCATGTTGTGAGTAATCATGATCGTCGTCAGATGATTCTCCGCGACGATCTGCTCTGTAATCTCCAGCACCTTGGCCGCCGTCTTGGGATCCAGAGCTGCGGTGTGTTCGTCCAGCAGCAGCAGATCCGGCTGCCGCAGCGTCGCCATCAGAAGGGTCAGCGCCTGCCTCTGTCCGCCGGACAGCAGGCCCACCTTGCTGGTCATCCGATTTTCCAGCCCAAGGCCCAGCACCTTAAGGCTTTCTCTGTATTTTTCCTTCTCGTCCTTCGTAATGGCCCAGCGCATACCACGTCTCTTACCGCGGCGGTAGGCCAGCGCCAGATTTTCCTGTATCTCCATATCAGCCGCCGTTCCCGTCATGGGATCCTGAAAAACCCTTCCCAGAAAACGTGCCCTCTTATGCTCCGACCAGCGGGAAATATTCTCACCGTTCAGAATTACCTTGCCCTTATCAATGGGATAGACACCGGCAATCATATTCAGCATTGTAGATTTTCCGGCACCGTTCCCTCCGATTACCGTCACAAAATCTCCGTCCTTCATAGACAGATTCAGGCCGTTCAACGCCTTCTTTTCATTAATTGTACCTCTGTTGAAGGTCTTTTCCACATTTTCCAGTAACAGCATTATTTCAGACCTCCTTCTGAATAGGCACGCCGTATCTTCCATTTTTCCAGAAGCACCGGGACAGCCAGGAATACAGCTACGACAATGGCAGAGATCAGCTTCAGGTCATTTGCATTCAGACCCAGCCACAGCACTACCTGCAGCACCAGATAGTAAATCACCGCGCCTAAGGCCACAGCCAGAAGCTTAGTGGCAAAATTCCGGCAGATTCTTCCGAAAATCACCTGTCCGATGATTACGGCTGCCAGGCCGATGACAATGGCTCCACGCCCCGCCTGCACATCCGCAAAGCCCTGATACTGGGCGTAAAGGCCGCTGGACAGAGCAACGATTCCGTTAGAAAGCATCAGCCCCAGAATCTTGCAGAAATTCACATTGATTCCCTGAGCACAGGACATTCTGGGATTGGCTCCCGTCGCACGGATTGAGCAGCCCAGCTCCGTTCCGAAAAACCAGTACAAAACAGCGATGAGTATCGCAATAATAATAACCGTCACCACCAGAGTATTCTGAAAGAACGGTACGCCTTTGATATGGCGCAGAGAAACCAGAAGATCATAATTGTCCACGCTGATGGCCATATTGGACTTATTGCCCAGAATCCGCAGATTTACGGAATACAGGCCCAGCTGCGTCAGAATACCGGCCAGAATCGCCGGAATTCCCATAGCCGTGTGCAGAATGCCTGTTACAAATCCCGCCAGCATCCCGGCCAGGAACGCACAGAGCAGAGAAAAGCCCACAGAATAACCGTTCAGCATCATCATAATACATACCGCGCCTCCGGTGGCCATGGTACCGTCTACGGTCAGGTCAGCCAGATCCAGAATTTTGTAAGTAATATAGACGCCGATCGCCATAATGCCCCAGATCAGTCCCTGGGCGCAGGCACCCGGCAATGCGTTAATCAGATTCAGAATATCCACGATATTTCCTCCTGTACGTAGAATATAACGCCACGCTCTGACTTACGCCAGAACGCCAGCGAGAGCTGCCGCATGGAACTCCATGCCGCAGCTCTCTTAGACGGATAATTCTCCGTCTGTTTTTTTCATCTCAGACCGTCCGGACAGCCGTTATTCCTCTTCAATGGCAACATAATCGTCCGGAACCTCAATATTCAGTTCTGCACATCTGTCCGCATCATACTTCTTCGTCGTAGCGTCTGCAGTAGCCACCTCCATGGTGGTGATATCTGCACCGTTCACCAGAATCTCATATGCCATCTCTCCGGTCTTGTAGCCCAGGTCATAGTAATCAATGGACAGGGTAGCTACACCGCAGCCGGAGCAGATTCCCTGCTCGCCGGCAATGATCGGAACACCGGCCGGAAGACAGATGTTATTGATAACTTCTGTATTGGAAGCAGCCGTGTTATCCGTCGGAATATAGATCACATCACATTCTGAGGAAGCTGTGGTAACAACCGATGCGATGTCGTTGGAATCAGCAAAGGTATACACTCCGCAGCTATACCCGTACTCTTCCAGCGCCGCCTGCACGTTTTCCGCCTGATATGCGGAATTGGCCTCTGCCGAGCAATACAGGATTCCTACATTCTCCGCATCCGGAAACAGCTCATGAAGCATATCCGCCTGCTCCTGCAGCGGAGCCAGATCAGAAGTTCCGGAAATATTCCGTCCTGTGGTTCCGGACCAGTCAGACATATCCAGGGCAGTGCCGTAATCGGTAATGCTGGTGCCCAGGATCGGAATCGTATCAGTGCCTGCCGCAGCTGCCTGCAGAGCAGCCGTTCCGTTGGACAGAATCAGATCTACATCCGATGATACAAACTGGTTAATAATCGTTGCACACGTAGCGGAATCACCTGAAGCATTCTGCTCGGAAAATTCCACATTGCCCTCGCCCATCAGCTCCGTCAGAGCATCCTTAAAGCCCTGGGTTGCCGCATCCAGCGCCTCATGCTGTACCAGCTGACAGATGCCGATCTGATACACGGTACCGTCTCCTGCCGCCGCAGCCTCCGAAGAGCTGTCCGCACCCGCGCTTTCAGAACCCGAAGCGGAGCTGCCTGACTCCGACTCCGCAGAGCCTGTCGACGCCTGAGAGCCTGCGTTATCTGATGAACCTGAGCCGCACGCTGTCATGGACATTGCCAACAGCATGGCGCTCACAAATGCGATTGCCTTTTTCATATCTTTTTCCTCCTCGATCAATCTATTCCGGCGCAACACTTTAATGCTTTAAATCGCCATTCATCTCAATGGTAAAATTGTATATCATCTCCCCGTATTTGTCAAATCTTTTTCGATATTTACCAAAATTCAGAATTTTTTCCGTTCGTGAATATTTGTGTCACTATCGGGAATCACGGAATTTCACTGAAAAAAGGAAGCCCTGTGACTTCATGTCCCGGCATGCTTCACACAGCTTCCTTTTTGCTTCCCGCAGAGTCCGGCTCACTGTTTTTACTGCAGAAATTTTTTCAGCTCATCCATGAAAGTGTTGACATCTTTGAACTCCCTGTATACGGAAGCAAAACGCACATAGGCAACCGGGTCCAGATCCTTCAGCCGGTTCATCACCAGTTCGCCTATTACCGTACTGGGGATCTCCTTCTCTTCCCGGTTAAAAATTTCCATCTCCACCTGATCCACCAGTTCGTTGACCTTCTGTACGGGCACCGGCCGTTTATGGCAGGCCCGCAGCACGCCGCCGGTAATCTTGGAGCGGTCGTACTGTTCCCTGTTCTGATCTTTTTTAATCACAATAAGCGGTATTGTCTCCACTTTCTCATAGGTGGTAAACCGCCTGCCGCAGCCGTCACACATCCGCCGTCTGCGAATGGCGTTGCTCTCCTCTACCGGACGGGAATCCACTACCCGCGTGTTATCCTGATTACAAAACGGACATCTCATACTGTTTCCTCACTTTTCCGTCTCTGAAATTCTTTTTCAGTATAAATTCTAATACCTGCTCAGTCAATCATATACTGGAAAAAAAGGACTTTTTTCATGCGCCTGATCGACCTGAAGCAAAAAGAAGTTATCAATATCTGCAGCTGCAGTTCCCTGGGCTGTCCGGCAGACGTAGATTTCAACTGTATCACCGGACGGATTATCGCGCTGATCGTACCGGGTCCTGCCAAATTCTGCGGCATCCTGGGCCGAGAAAAAGACATCATCATTCCCTGGGAAGCCATCTGTCAGATTGGCGACGACATTATTCTGGTTAAACTTCCGGAAGGACCGCCGCCTCCGCCGCCCGGACCGCCGCGCACCTCCTGACAGTTCCGAAAAGACCGGCCGCCTCTTTCCCCGGCTCTCAGGCAGCCGGTCTGATGACCTGACACCCGAAAAGCCCCGGCGGCCGCCATCCGGCATGCGGCCCTGCATCGTTTCCGAATATTATGCCCCGGGGCCTTTCTTTACCAGTCAGAACGGACATGAAAGCCCCTTTCCTCCTCCGGTGTCATCTGTGTCTTTGCAATATGATCAATCTGCACCCATCTGGAGGCTGCCGTCCTCTCCAGCATCCGGTCTATGGCCTCCTGGGAACCCTGTACTTCCATTTCTACCGTCCCGTTCCAGCAGTTCCGCACCCAGCCGACGATTCCCAGAGCGTCGGCTGCAGCGCTGGCGCGGTAGCGGAAGCCTACGCCCTGCACACGACCTGTCAGAACCATATGCCACCGGACTTTCTTCTGCACATAGGCGCCCAGCAGCCCGAATTCTTCTGCCGAGATACAATGAACCAGCGTTCCGGCAGCCATCCGGCGCCTGCACTCTTCATAATCTATCCAGCAGACCTCTTCCACCTCTTCCCTCTGTAAATGAAAATCCGACCGCTGCACCGGCTTCTCACAGACAAATACAGCACTGATCTCCCGGTTGCGAAAAGGACAGCCATGAAATTCCGTATCCACCCGGGTATCGCACAAACCGATTCTCACCAGTTCGGAGGGTTCAGCCCGGATGCCCAGCTCCTCCTCCAGTTCCCGGAGCGCTGATTCCACGAATCCGTCTCCGGCAGGAATATGGCCCGCCGACGATATATCATAGCAGCCCGGGAAGGCATCCTTCTCCCGGCTTCTCTTCTGAAGCAGCACATCAAAGCCTCCCGCCGGCCGCCGGCGGATCAGCCATACATGGGCTGTCCTGTGAGGCGTTCCGTCCCGGTGTGCCGCGCTTCGCAGCACCCGTTCACCGGTCGGGTTTCCCTGCTCATCGCACACATCCAGCCATTCCTCCGGCTGCTCCCGCATCCTGTCAGCTTCCTCCGTCATATCAATACCGCCTCACTGTTCCCGAAATATAATTTCTCCAGTCGTATCATCCATACTGTCTATAATCGCCAGAGATTCCACACGGATTCCATCCTCCCGGAGCATCCGGCCCCCCGATTGCTGTCCTTTCTCTATGGCAATACCCACTCCTTCCACAGTGGCTCCCGCGCTCTGTATCATCTCAATCAGTCCCCGAACCGCGCAGCCATTAGCCAGAAAATCATCAATGATCAGCACATGATCCTCCGGGCTGATGTACTTTTTAGAAACAATCACATCATACACCCGTTTATGAGTGAAAGATTCGATTTTTGTCGAATACACCTCTCCATCTATATTGATACTCTGCGTTTTTTTTGCAAACACCACCGGCACATGAAAATGCTGCGCCACAATGCAGGCGATGCCAATTCCGGAGGCCTCAATGGTCAGAATTTTGTTAATGGGACAGTCTGCAAACAGCCGTTTAAATTCTTTTCCCATTTCATTAAAAAGTTCTACATCCATCTGATGATTCAGAAAACTGTCTACCTTCAGTACATTTCCGGCTTTAACAACGCCGTCTTTTCTTATCCGCTCTTCCAGACTTTTCATTTGCAGCTCCAATCTTTATGTTTTCTTTCCATTATAAAGAATATCCGCCCCTCTGTCCAGACTGTAAACTGTGGTATGTATTGCGAAATAAACTGCAGTCAGATCAGTTTCATGCCGCAGTTGGGGCAGAAATTCATACCGCCGGTTCTGGTTCCGCAGTTAGGGCAGAAATTTGGCCCCTTCCGCCCGGATTTCTCTGCACTTCCGCCCGCACTCGCTTTCTGGGCAGAACTGTTCTCGTCCGTACTCTGCCGCCGCATCTGGTCTGCCATCTGCTGTCCCACGGCCATACCCATGCTCATGCCAGCCATAGTACCCGCCATATCCCCAACAGGACTGCGTCCGTCTGCCATTGCTTCCGCCATGGCAGCCTGCTGAAACCGGCCCAGATCACCGATCATACTCTGAGAAGCCACTTTTTCCGCCATTTTCTGAACCGATTCCGGATAGCTGACGCTGGAAATTACAAATCCCGTTATGGCAATACCGATCTTCCGCATCTCCATGTCAAGATCCTCACAGATTCCCGCGGCAATCTCCGCCGCATTGGCCTGCAGATTAAACAGATCCTTTCCCGCCTTCACAATCCACTTCATCAGAAGCTGATCCAGCATGGAGATTACACGTTCCTTCACATCGTCTATGGTAAATTCCCGGCGGATTCCGGCAATTTTATCAAGCAGCACAGCATGATCCGCCACCCGGCAGTTAAACGTTCCAAAAGCACGGACAGGCATTCCGCCCGGCAG
>DVJR01000070.1 GCA_018716575.1 Candidatus Scatomonas merdavium
CGACGAAGGAGTTTTCTCTTTCCGACCCCGATTTTAGACTTATCGCGGCAGGGTTTAGTTTATCTTTGACCCGAAACCAGCAATCGTAAAAACAGAGGCGTACCTTTCCGTTCGGGTTGTATTAACCTGCATCCTCCCCGTCAAACCGGAATCTTTATCCCAGCATATCCCACAGATGCTGCCTGTAATAGAACGCTTCCACCGTCTTGAAGAATTCATTGATATTATCCATATCCGTATTGGGCGGAACGTCGCATCCGGAGGATACCACGAAGTTCTTGTGAGTTCCGCACTGCTCCAGCAGCCTTCTGGTCATCAGGTTCAATTCTTCCGGCGTCTTGTTATTGAAGCCGTTGGAAGGACTGATATTCCCCAGCACCAGATAATCCTTCGGCAGCTTTTCCAGCATCATAGGCATATCCGCCGACTCACCGAAATGAAAAGCCTTACAGCCGGTTTCCATCAGCTGCTCAACCTGATGATTGATGGCGCTCCCACAGTTGTGATAAATCAGCAGGAAATATTTGTCCTGTACTGCCTCCACAATTTTTCGCACATACGTGCTGGAAAATTCACTCATCAGATCAGGAGAAAGAATTCCGGCCAGCGGCTCTGCCATAATAGCGCCGTGGGCCCCCGCTTTCTTCAGCTCCTTCAGATAGCTGATGATAAAGGCCGTGGCCTTTTCCAGAACCTTGTGCACCATCTCCGGCTCTTCATAGCAATCCACCATGATGTCGTTTACATTCAGAAGACGGCCGGCCAGAGAGAATGGTCCGATACACCCGGCAAACACCGGCCGGTCATTAATCACTGTCATAGCTTTGTGAATGGCC
This sequence comes from Candidatus Scatomonas merdavium, assembly GCA_018716575.1. Classification (GTDB taxonomy): domain Bacteria; phylum Bacillota; class Clostridia; order Lachnospirales; family Lachnospiraceae; genus Scatomonas; species Scatomonas merdavium. The sequence goes on from DVJR01000070.1 coordinate 837, forward strand.
TCAATACAGGTCCCGGTCCGTCCGGCCCCCACTTCCGGCACCTGCAGCGCGTCTGCTTCTTCTTCTGTGGAAATCAGCTTGCCGATAATGGTAGGCACTTCATCCGCGCCATATACGGTAAAAGCTCCGAAAGCCTCTGCCTCTACAGACAGATCCATATATGCTGTAGATGCCAGCATATCAAAATTATCCGCGATCATCTTCATTCCCATAGCCTGATAAGTGCTGCTGCACACCAGCTCTTTTACCGTAACGTACAGATACTGTACGCAGGGATAAGACAGCAGGGGAAAAGGCTTCTTCGGTCCGTAGATCACACGCTCCATCCAGTTATCCATATTCATAACGAAATTCCTCCTTCAAAGCACAACAACATGTAGAGTTTTTGCTATTATAGTTCATGTAAAATTACGGTAAAAAAACAGAAAAACGCAAAAATCCCACATAGGAACAGGCAGCATAAATCCCCCGCATATCCCTTGATTTTTCAGCATTTTTCTTCAGGAATCCCTTCGCGTTAAGAATACCATTCTCTTCCTGCCCCGTCAACAGAATTTTGTAAAATCCTAAGAAACGCTGACAAAAAGGGAATCCACACTACACATTGTAGTGTGGATTCCCTTTATTCAATCATTGATATCTGTTTTCATTCCCTGGTCACAATAGCCGAACAGCCCATGCCGCCGCCCACACAAAGGGTAGCAAGTCCCATTCTGGCATCCCGCTTTTCCATTTCATACAGCAGCGTCACCAGGATACGGCAGCCGGAAGCTCCCACAGGATGTCCCAGTGCGATAGCGCCTCCGTTGACATTGACCTTCTCCATATCAAACTCCAGATCATGAGCAACCGCCAGAGACTGGGCGGCAAAGGCTTCGTTGGCCTCCACCAGATCCATATCCTGAATGGTCAGTCCGGTCCGGGCAAACAGCTTTCTGGTGGAAACGATGGGGCCGACGCCCATAATGGACGGATCTACACCGCCCAGTGTTCCGTCCACCCAGGTGGCCATAGGCTTCACGCCCAGCTCTTTTGCTTTTTCCTCGCTCATCACCACTACAGCTGCGGCGCCGTCATTAATGGAGGACGCATTTCCGGCCGTTACCAGACCACCGTCCTTTTTGAAAGCCGGACGCAGTTTTGACAGACTTTCCACAGTCACGCCCTGGCGGGGACCTTCATCCGTATCAAAGATTACCGTTTCTTTTTTCTTCTTGATCTCCACCGGAACGATCTCGTCTCTGAATCTGCCTGCCGCAATAGCCGCGCAGGCTTTCTGCTGGCTGGATGCCGCGAAAGCGTCCAGCTGCTCTCTGGTCAGCCCCCACTTCTCCGCCACATTTTCAGCGGTAATACCCATGTGATAGCCATGGAAAGCATCCGTCAGGGCATCCGTAATCATCGTATCGAAGATCTGGCTGTTTCCCATGCGATAACCGAAACGGGCGTTTTTCAGAGCGTAGGGAGCCATGGACATATTTTCCACGCCGCCTGCTACTACGATGTCAGCCTCTCCCTCGCGGATCATACGGGCCGCCGTATTCACGCAGTCCAGACCGGAGCCGCAGAGCACGTTGATGGTGATGGCCGGGGATTCTACGGGAATTCCCGCGTTGACCGCCGCCTGCCGCGCCGGATTCTGTCCCGTGCCGGCCTGGATTACGCAGCCCATATATACCATATCCACCTGCTCCGGCTTCACGCCGGCCCGCTTCAGAGCCTCTTTAATCACGATGGTGCCAAGCTCCGGCGCGGGCGTGGTGCTGAGAGCCCCTCCCATGACGCCGATCGCTGTCCGGCAGGCTCCAGCCAGTACAATTTTTTTCGCCATAATCGTATCCTCCTTATTGTTTGTTAAAAAATTTACGTTCTATCCTTATCATATCAGATGCATGGAAAATTGCAAGCATTCTTGTTAGAAAAATAACAAGCAAAAAGATTGATGACTTTCCTGTCACCGTGCCGCCCCTTTTGCCTGTCGGTTGACCAGCCAGATACCCAGACAGACCAGGATCAGAGATACCAGACCATACACGCTGAAGGCCTGATTGCTTTCATTCAGCAGCAGCGCCGACAAAACAACACCGATCACCGGATTCATAAAACCGAATACCGTAATCCGGCTGACCGGATTATGCTTCAGAAGAATTCCCCACAGACTGTAAGCTACAGCGGACACCAGCGCCAGGTACAGAAGCAGAAGAACCGCCGATGGCGACACGGCCGCAAGCCTGCCGCCCATGAACCAGCCGCAGGCCATCAGAACCAGGCCGCCCAGAAAGAACTGCCAGCCACTTAAGGTCACAGGGTTTTCCCGGGCAGAAAATCTCTTAATCAGCACCGAGGAAAACGCATAGGAAATCGTCGAAATCACCATAAAGCCCTCGCCGGTCAGACTCATGCCGAATTCAAACGAACTGCCTGCCAGATTAATCAGAACCACCCCCGCAAAGCCCACCAGACATCCCAGAATTTTCCGGACTGTCAGCTTCTCGTACCGGAAAATCAGACTGGCGATAAGAATCGCGAAAAAGGTGCTGGACGCTTCAATAATGGACGATTTTACGCCTGTGGTATTCGCCAGGCCAATATAAAAAAAGATGTACTGAGCAACAGTCTGCACCAGCGCCAGAGCCGCTACCGATCCCACCGTATCCCTGGACGGACGCAGAAGCTTCCTGGAAGCAATACTTCCGATTACTATCGTCAGAGCTCCTGCCAGCGTAAAACGGATGCCTGCGAACAGTAATTGAGAGGCATAATCAGACGCCTCCACCTGAAACAGTCCGTAACCGATCTTCACGCAGGGAAACGCACTGCCCCACAGGAAACAGCAAATAAAGGTGAGCAGACAGACCACCGGTGTTTTTGTCAGCATTTTTTCTTTCACAGTATCTCTCTCCCTCAGGTATAATTCTCAGAAAAACGGAGCCGTACCGTCCCGCACAGCTCCGTTTATTATACCGTTTAGAACAGACCGGAAATCTTTCCGTTCTCATCCACGTCGATGCGCTCCGCCGCCGGCCTCTTGGGCAGGCCCGGCATAGTCATAATCTCGCCTGTCAGGGCCACGATGAATCCGGCTCCCGCGGAGATCTTCAGATTCCGTACCGTCACCTCAAAGTCTGTGGGCGCGCCCAGCAGCTTCTCGTTATCCGTCAGGCTGTACTGAGTTTTGGCCACGCAGATCGGGCAGTTGCCGTATCCCAGATCCTCCAGCTGCTTCGCCTGCTTCTTTGCATTGGCTGTCAGCACTACGCCCTTGCCGCCGTACACCTTCTGCACGATCTGGTTCAGCTTGTCCTCAATGCTTCCCTCCAGCTCATAGGAGAAGGTAAAGCCGGAATTATCCTCTTCACACAGGCGCACCACTTCCTCCGCCAGCTTCACGCCGCCTTCGCCGCCTTTGGCCCATACCTCCGACAGCGCCACGTTCACACCCAATTCTCTGCATTTCTTCTCTACCAGATCCAGCTCCGCCTTCGTATCCGTCGGGAAAGCGTTGATAGCCACCACGCAGGGCAGGTGGTATACGTTCCGGATATTGCTTACGTGCTTTAACAGGTTCGGCAGGCCCTTCTCCAGCGCTTCCAGATTCTCATTGTTCAGCTCCGCTTTGGGAACGCCGCCGTTGTACTTCAGCGCCCGCACCGTGGCCACAATCACCACAGCATTGGGCTTCAGGCCGGCCATCCGGCACTTGATGTCCAGGAATTTCTCCGCGCCCAGATCCGCGCCGAAGCCGGCTTCCGTGATACAGTAATCGCCCAGCTTCATAGCCATGCGGGTGGCGGTTACGGAGTTGCAGCCGTGGGCGATATTGGCGAAGGGGCCGCCATGCACGATAGCCGGCACATGTTCCAGCGTCTGCACCAGGTTGGGCTTCAGGGCGTCCTTCAGAAGCGCGCACATGGCGCCTTCCGCATGGAGATCCCCTGCCGTCACCGGCTTCTGCTC
>DVJR01000071.1 GCA_018716575.1 Candidatus Scatomonas merdavium
CAGCAAGGAAGGCGAGGAAAAAGAGAAGGAGAAGGTTACGGTTTATTACGTGACTGATCCGATACAGCAGAGCCAGTACATCAATCTGTTCAGGGAGCAGGGCATGGATGCGGTGATCCTGCGCCACAACATTGATTCGGCTTTTATTACTCATATCGAGCGCACCAATGAGGAAGTGAAATTCCAGCGGATCGACGCAGATCTGACCGAAGATCTGAAGGAAGACGGACAGGATCTGGAGGAAGAAGGAAAGGCTCTGGAGGAGCTGTTCCGGAAAGCGCTGAACAACGACAAGCTGGAAGTGAAGGTGGAGAACCTGAAGAATGAAAGCATTTCCTCCATGATTACGCTGTCTGAGGAAGGCCGCCGTATGGAAGAAATGATGAAGATGTACGGCATGGCAGATACCTCCATGTTCGGCGGCGGCAATGTGACGCTGGTTCTGAACGCGAAGCATCCGCTGGTAAAATACATTTTCGAGCACAAGGACGGAGAGGAAATCCCCATGTTCTGCCAGCAGCTTTACGATCTGGCCATGATCAGCAACAAGCCGCTGTCTCCGGAGGCGATGACGAAATTTATCTCCAGAAGCAACGAGATTCTGATGAAGCTGGCAAAATAAGAAAAGCGCTGTGAAGCGGACAGGCCGGACGGCGAACCTGCCGGCGGCGTCTGCCGCAGCGGATGGAGTGACGGAGAAGATGAAAAACATGAATGAACTGCCCTTCAATCTGTTCCTGATCGGCTTTATGGGTACCGGCAAGAGCGCCCTGGCGTCCTGTCTTCACAGGCAGTATCATATGGAGCTGGTGGAAATGGACGAGAAGATCGCTGAGCAGGAGGGGATGTCCATCCCGGAAATCTTTGAGCAGAAGGGCGAACCGTATTTCCGGGACGCGGAAACGGCGCTGCTGCGCGCCCTCGGGACAAAAAAAGGCGCTGTGGTATCCTGCGGCGGCGGCGTGCCGCTGCGGGAGTGCAACGTGGAAGCCATGCGCCAGAGCGGAAAGATCGTTCTGCTGACGGCCAGCCCGGAGACGGTGAAAAAAAGGGTGTCCGGGAATCGGAACCGCCCCCTTCTCCGGAACCGGGAGAGCGTGGAGTCCATCCGGGAACTGATGGAAGAGAGGCGCCCGCGCTACGAACAGGCGGCCGACCTGGTTATCGCCACGGATGGAAAGACGGTGGAGGAAATCTGCGGCGAGCTGATCAGGCGGCTGCAGGATGAGAAATAGAAGGTGCAGAGCACTGGCTGAATAGGAATGCAGAGGGGCTGTTGCAAAAGCGATTTTGAAGTGTAAACAGCCACCAGATATAGCAATAATCCCGGGGATTATTCTATATCTGGCGGCTTACCACATTTTCGATCGGCCTTTTGCGACAGCCTCTCCCCGTTTGCGTGATCTGCGGAAACCATAACTGTTTTTGTATGGGAATATTTGTTCCCGGATGGCCCGGCTTGACAAAATGTGATACTCATGCTATCATAAATTTACCTCAAAGGTAAATTCAAAAGAGAGGTGATGATTTGGATATCACGTACAAAAACAAGAAAATAGAAAAGATTTGTACGGATGCCAAAACTGCAGAGAGGACTTATGGCCGGGAAATGGCTGGCAAGATACATCAGCGCATAGATGAAATTACTGCTGCAGATACTGTTGAGATGATGATACAATTTCACATCGGACGATGTCATCCCCTCGCGCAGAACAGAAAAGGGCAATATGCGATGGATTTGATTCATCCTTACAGATTGGTATTCGAAAGGTATGGCGCTGAAATCCAGATAGCAAACATTTTGGAAATTGTCGATTATCATTAAAAGTCAGGACGACAGGTTAAGGAGGTAGCACTATGGTGAGAAGTCGCAGTTTTATTGCAACGCCACCTGGGGCGACAATTAAAGAGCAGTTGCATGACAGAGGTATGAGTCAGAAGGAGTTTGCGGCCAGGATGGATATGTCGGAGAAACATATCAGCAAACTCATTAACGGCAGCGTGCATCTTACACCTGAGACTGCTGTCAGATTGGAGATGGTTCTTGGCGTTCCTGCTAAGTTCTGGAACAATCTGGAGGCAATTTACAGAGAAAAAATTATAAAGGCAGAAGCTGAAAATGCGATGGATGCAGATGTCGAAATAGCGAAACAATTTCCTTATAGTGAAATGGCAAAATTCGGATGGGTCCCGGAAACCCGGGATGCCAGGGAAAAAGTTGTTTATCTTAGAAAATATTTCGAGGTGGTTGAGCTTTCGCTTCTGGGAAATGAACAGATTACAAGAATTGCCTGCAGAAGGCTGGCAATTACTGAAAAGAGCGATCTGGCTTTGATGGCATGGGCGCAGGAGGCAAAAATCAAGGCGCGCAATGTCCAGACAGCGGCAATAAATATCAAAGGATTAATTGCTGCCATGCCTGAAATGCGAAAGATGACGTTGCTCAAGCCAAAAGAATTCTGTCCGAAAATTAAAAAGTGTCTTGCAGATTGTGGAATAGCATTGGTATTTCTTCCTCATCTGAAAGGGTCGTTCCTGCAGGGGGCTTCATTTCAGGATAGCAATAAGATTGTTGTGGGACTTACTGCCAGAGGAAAGGATGCAGATAAGTTTTGGTTCAGTTTATTCCATGAATTTGCACATATTGCGCTTGGTCATGTGGGTCAGCCGAATGGCACATCGGATGCAGATGAGAAAGCTGCCGATCAATGGTCCAGTGACACGTTGATTACATCCGGCGACTTTGAAAGGTTTAGAAGAGAAAAGGATTATTCAGAAAGGAGCGTGCTTCGATTTGCAAAAGCTCAGGGGATTGCTCCGGGAATTGTGGTTGGAAGGATGCAGTTAGAAGGAATGATAAAGTACAGTATGCTGAATAATCTGAAAGAAAAATATGAGATAGCCGGATAGGATGTAAATGGATACTATTGAGAAGGGATCATGTGAAAACATGGTCCTTTTGTATATGGCGACTTTCGCCGTATCTCGGTTCGGCCCGACGAAAGCACACCAACACTACCCAGGTACACATCCAGGAAATTTAACAATATGCAAATCAATAACAGCAGAAGTGAGAAATACAGCCCTGCATAAGAGCCGCCCCTCATTCCAGCTCCTGATTCCGCAGAAAATCCTCCAGCATGGCATCCCATGCCCTGTCCAGAGATTTGTCCATGGTGAAGACACGCAGGGAGGAGCCCGTGGTCAGGGTCAGGACGTCACCGTGGTACTGGCAGTTGAAAAACAGGCCGAACACGTCCCGGGGTTCCAGATTCAGGCCGGCCCGGGCCAGAAGAAGGGCAGTTTCCGATTCCGGAAGCTGAAAGACGAATTTAAATGCCAGAGGCGTGCGGCGGCCCCGGATGACAGAGTAGCAGAAGGGGCGGATTTCCTGCCAGGTGACCTGGCGGCGCCCTTTCGCCTTCTGTCCCTCCGGCGTTTCGGGGTCGTAAAATTCCGGATGAAGCTGCCCGTCGATGGCGAATGTGGCGAATGTAGTGACAGAAGCCTCCGAAACCAGGAAACGGTCGAAGGTATCCTGGAGCAGCAGCTTATTCATAAAATCTCTAACATGTTTTATCTGGAGTGCAATCATATTTTACAGCCAGCCTTTCTTTCTGAAGAACCAGATTTCTCCCCCGATGATCAGGAGGCAGATGGCAATGAGAATAAAATAGGAAAACGGATGCGCCAGCTCCGGCATATGGGTGAAATTCATGCCATACCAGCCCGTCAGCAGCGTAAGAGGCAGGAAGATCGTGGTGACGACGGTCAGAAGCCGCATGGTGTCATTCTGCTTTAAATCCATCTGAGACTGGTAAAGCTCGCGGATCTGGAGGGCGTATTCCCGGAGAATCTGCGTATGGTCATAGAGCCGGTCAGCTCTGGCCTGCAGGCGGGAAAAGTGCTGCCGGTATTCTGGAGGAAACAGATCGCTTCCGTTTTCCGACAGAATAACGCACATGTCCACCAGCTGCTGGTAGAAAGACAGCAGACGCAGCAGGCCCCTGCGGCCTGATGTGATGCTGCGCTGCAGCTCCTTGGGAAATGCAGTCTCTATGGCGTCTTCCATAGTGGACAAACGTTTTTCATAATTCTGGAGCAGCACCATATCACCCTGAATCAGGTGCTCCAGAAGAGAAAAGAATATCTGAAACACATCCTGGCATTCCGGAAACCCTGCCTGCTTCCCCATGGAAATCAGGGCGGGCAGATGCTCCTCCCGGTCGATCAGCAGAAGACGGTTCCTGTCCAGATAATAGGTCAGTGAAAAAGTATCCAGCCGCACATCCTGTTTGTCAGGGAGCAGAAGAGTGCCGATCACACAGTCTGCCATGACTTCGGCTTCGCAGTATTCTGCCGTCGTATCCAGCATTCGTTTCAGTGAGGAAAAGCAGGGAAAATCACTGCACCTTTCATATGCCTCCTCCGGCGTCAGAAATTCAAAAGTCTGGTTTCTGCCAGTCTCAAAGCATCGGATAAAAAATCACCTCCGGGGAACTGTATTTATTATATCGAAAGTTATATTGTCAGACAATAAAAATGTTTGCATTTTTTCGGAAATTATGCTATCCTGTACATAGTTTTTAAAACTACTTAATATAATAATTAATACGAAATAAACTGGTTGTTAAAAAATCATAAAATCGTATAAAAAATCTATGTAAGGAGGAAACTGTATGGGATTCAGGATCGTAATGGACAGCTGCGGAGAGCTGACGGATGAGATGAAGCGGGACAGCCGCTTTGTCAGTGTACCCCTGACGCTGCGGGTAGGGGATATGGAATTTGTGGATGATGACAGCTTCAATCAGCAGGAATGCCTGCGCCGGATGGATGAATCGGAAGAGTGTCCGAGATCGGCCTGTCCGTCTCCGGAGAAATATATGGAGATTTTTCTGGATGGTGCAGAACGGTACTATGTAGTAACCCTGTCCGGCCATTTGAGCGGCTCCTATAACAGCGCCAGGCTGGGAATGGAAATGGCTGTGGAGCAAAAGCCGGAACTGCAGATTCATATCTTTGATTCCCGTTCCGCCTCCATCGGAGAAACACTGACGGCAGCGCATCTTCTGGAATGTGAAGAAAGAGGGATGGATTTCCTGGAGACCGTGAAAGATACGGAACGGTATATCCGGGGAAGAAAGACCTTTTTCGTTCTGGAAAATCTGGATGTTTTGCGCAAAAACGGAAGGCTTGGCAATCTGAAGTCGCTGGTGGCATCGGCCCTGAAGATACGGCCGATATTGGGAGCTACGGCAGAGGGAGAAATCTGTCAGCTGAGCCAGGCGCGGGGTATACGGAAAGCACTGGAGCGGATGGTGGAATTTATCACGGAGCAGGTGAAGGACAGCGAACACCGGATACTGGCCATTTCACACTGCAACTGCCTGGATCGGGCGCAGAAAGTAAAAGAAGCTCTTCTGAAGAAAATGAAGGTCCGGGATGTACTGCTGGTAAATACGGGCGGAGTCAGCACCATGTATGCCAATGACGGCGGCATCATCGTGGCAATCTGAGAACAGAAGGGCTGACAGATCCTGTGATCTTTTTGTGATTTCCGCAGGTTGGGCTTTCTTTTTTCGGAAAAATGTTGTATACTTGCTACCAGATGATTCTGTAACAGAAGAAGGAGATACACCATGAGCCAGGAGAAAGTGAACCGTTATAAGAAAGATAAGGCAAACCGGCAGAAGATCATGAAAAGAGAGAAAATTATCCGCCGGCTGGAGATTACCATAGCCGCCGTTGTGGTGGTGGGGCTGCTTATATGGTTCGGTACGGCCGTCTATCAGAATTCTGTAGCGGTGGCCGAGGACAATGCGGATACGGTGACCACATCGCTGGATGTGAGCGCCATGGATGAGTATCTGACGGGACTGACAACTTCCTCATCTTCCGCGGAATAGGCGGGAAGCAGGAAGGATAAAAAAAAGAGGAGAGATGCGGAATATATGTCGATGACATATCAGGCATCTCTCCTCTTTTTTTATGCCGGCGGCGGAGCTACTGTTCGGCGAACCGGCAGGAGGAACGGTGTCCTCTGATTAGCATTTTACAACGTTGGCAGCCTGCATTCCCTTGGCGCCCTCGGTTAAATCATACGTAACAGCCTGGCCTTCATCCAGAGATTTGAAGCCCTCTCCCTGAATCGCGGAGAAGTGTACAAATACATCTTTGCCGTCCTCGCCGGTGATAAAGCCGTAGCCTTTTTCTGCGTTGAACCATTTTACAGTTCCCTTGT
>DVJR01000072.1 GCA_018716575.1 Candidatus Scatomonas merdavium
TATTTATCAGAGCATAGCTTCCATATCTTCTCTGCGGCGAACTCCAGCCGTTTTTCCGGTGATATCGCCGTTTTTCACAGCCATAATGACCTTTGCTTCGTTTACTATAGCATAGCATAAAGAATGAAACAGAACTGTGACATTATCACATTTTTATGCAATCCTGTGCTTTCATCTGCATACGATTATGATATCCTCTTTTTCTCTCCCTTTTTCAGATGGCGTATGAAAAGTCCCTCTGAAGCAACAAAAGGCAGAGACTGCACAAATTGTCCCGCACGGACATTCGCTTTCTCTGCCTTTTGCTGTATTCTTTTAAGTATTAAGCGGAGCTTTTACAGACCCAGCTTCTCTTTCAGTTCTTTTGAGACGTCATAACCGCTGTAATCCATCGGGATCACATAATCGTCACCCTCTCCATGGATCGGCGTCCATACCTGCGCATAGAAGGGATTCTTCTTCGCGATCTCCCCGTAGCGCCATTCATGCTTCAGGCACTCCGGGCACCAGTGTCCGCCATGAAGCGCCGCGTTGACCGACATCAGGAATTCGTGTCCATCCGCGCACTGCCAGCGGATCGGGGTATAGATATCAGGAACTTCTTCTGCCAGACATTTTCCTCCGCGGAACTCTGCAGCTTTCTGCAGATCTGCCAGGGTCAGCTCCTCCAGGCCCTTAGATTCGTCATACCCGTGATCCAGATAAGTAACTTCCTCACTGGGGTGATGCAGATCATAGGTATCCCAGCTGCCGATGGCTTTCTGCTTCTCCCGGGAGCCAAAGAACGCCCTGATCCAGTTTTCCTCGTTATTTTCAAACATCCAGTAGGTTCCCATCCGTTTATGGCCGATTTCCTTATTATGGGCTTTCATCTGTTCTCCGGTGGGGAACATGGCGCGGATCATGGGATTGGCGGCCATACGGCGCATCTCTTCTTTCACGCCTCCCCAGTACTGCTCCGCGGGAATACACCGGAAATGCAGGATGTCATCCAACTGATCTGCGTCACTGTAGTAGTGCCCGTGGAAATTGTACTGCGCGATCATATCACAGTCAAACAGATCCTTCAGCCCAAGGCCAAACGCGCTCAGGTTGATATCCATCAGTTCCCAGGTCGTTAACCGGTAGCCCGCGCCGCTGCTCAGGTTATAGGCCTTTCTCCAGAAGGATTCCGGCACCCATTCCTCACAGGCGTTTGCCATACAGATTCCCGACTCAATGGAGGTACTCCATTCCAGCACGTTGTTCGGCGGCTGATGGAAAATGATCGGCTCTTCGCCCGCGCCCTCGCTGCTTGGATGCTGCCCGGTCTGACGTATGGATACCCAGTGCTTCAGCCCCGATTCGAAAAGCGCCAGTTCGGAATAAACTTTGGAAAGCGCATAGTAATCAAAAATAGAAGGATTGATCGGGTCTCCCACACGTCCCCAATGGACGGGTTCCGTGCGCCCTCCGGTCATGGCGACCGTTCCCACATAGACCAGATGCACCTGATCGGGATCCGGCTGTTCCTTAATCGCCTTGATGATGTTCAGGGTGGAACCGATATTGGTATACAGCGTCTTTTCCGGATACTGGTCCGCCGCCGGCGATACCATAGCACCTATATGCAGAACATAATCAGCGCCGTCCACACATTTCCTGATCGTATCATAATCCGCCATGTCGCCCCATACGATCTCAAGGGAGGGACATCTGTATTTTCTGAGCAGTTTTCTGTTCTTTTCCGACGGGCGGGCAAGGATCCTGACTTTAAAGCGGTTGTTTCTTGCCAGAAGCTGCTTCATCGTCTCCTGTCCCATCGTACCCGTCGCGCCTGTTACAAATATGAGCTTCTTTGGCCGGCTTACATACGCATGCTCCTCCGGCCTGTCAAAATTAAGAGCCGCATCATACGCTTCTCTTGTCGCGTTTATTGCACGTCTTGCCATTCCGGCATCGCCTATTTCGTAATAGCCTATCCCCATTTCGTTGCAGGTCTTTTCCAGGGCGCTGCCATCCCGTTTTACGGCACCGACTGCGATTACGGCGTAGTCGCACGGGAATTCTGCTTTCCGGCCGTCTTTTTCTCCAATGACTTTACCGTTTTCGATCGCCGTTACTTTCACCTCCGTCACAGGGGTGATGCCTTTCTGATAAATGCTTTCCGTTACGCAGATCTTACGTGTGGAGCCCATGTCGGCGCAGAACTCTTTTATCATTTCGAGAACGGTTACCTTCGCTCCTTTTTCGGCAAGAAATTCGGCTGTTTCCATACCGACCATTCCGCCGCCGATCACGACGACATTTCCGCTTACGGTTACCTTTCCGTCGAGCACATCATGGGAATTAACGACAAAGTCCTTATCCGTTCCCGGTATATTCGGAATGATGGGGACGGCTCCTGTGGCGTTTATGACCGTGTGGGGCTTCATTTCCGCTATCATTTCAGGCGTAACTGCCGTATTCATACGGATTTCCACACCCAGACGCTTTGCCTTGGCCGCCATCGCCAGAACTGCATTCTTCATTTCCTCTTTTCTCGGCGCTTCGCCTGCCGTCAGGAATTGCCCGCCGAGCCTGTCGCTGCTTTCACAGAGAATCGGATCATGCCCTCTTTTCTTCAGGATGACAGCGGCTTCGAGTCCGCCTATACCGCCTCCTGCAATCAGCACAGTCTCCGGTTTATCAGTCTTAACAATTTCACACTCCTTTTCCCGCCCGACCGCAGGATTCCTGAGGCATGTGATACACGGAGAATCGGTGTTTTCGAACCCATCGTAGCATCCCTGATTACACCCTACGCAATAATCAATATCTTCCACATTTCCTGCCTGCGCCTTATTGCAGAACTCCGGATCAGCCAGTTGGGCGCGGCCCAGGACTACCATGTCCACCTTATCCTCCGCAAGAATGCTCTCGGCAAGCCCGGGAGTATTTATGCGGCCCACGCCTATGGTAAGCATTCCTGTGGCTTTTCGTATCTTCGCGGCATTCTCAATATTAAACGCTTTTGGTATGTCCACAGGCGGGACCTCATATTTCAGTCCTGCCGAAAGGATATTCCCTCTGGAGATATCCAGTACATCAACGCCTGCTTCCTTTGCCAGCCTGCAGAACTCGATGACCTCTTCAATGGTCAGTCCTCCCTCCAGATAATCGTCGTGCGCATCGATACGCATAAACAGAGGCATATCGTCCGGCATATTCTCCCTGATCGAACGGATGCATGCAAGAGGGAAACGGCTTCTGTTTTCGAAGCTTCCGCCATATTCGTCAGTTCTGTGATTGATTCCGCCTGATAAAAATGAATGAGGCAGATAATTGTGGGCACAGTGGAATTCTATACAGTCAAAACCCGCTTCTACAGCTCTTTCTGCGGCCTTCCCATAGCACGCAACAACTTCGTCTATCTGCTCCCTGGTAATGCCCGGCAGCGTTACCCCCTCAGAGACAGGCATATCGCTTGCAACAAGGATCTGTGCAGTCTGATCCATTCCCACCGCAAGACTTCCCTGCCAGAGCTGAAGTCCGGCTTTTCCCCCGGCTTCATGTATTGCATCCGTAAGGCTCTTCAGTCCCGGTATATATTCATCCTCGCTGATTGACAAGAAACCTCTCGGCGCGCTCGGCGTATGTACGGAACAAACCTCTACTATATTCAGGCCGCAGCCGCCTTTTACACGCGCGACATGATAATCAATCAACCGCTGCGTTACATAGCTTGCCTTTCCGGCGAATTTTGTTCCCATCGCCGGAAGTATGACCCTGTTTTTCAGTTCCAGGCCCCTGATCCGCAAAGGGGTGAACAGTTTCTCGAACATGATTGCAACCTCCG
>DVJR01000073.1 GCA_018716575.1 Candidatus Scatomonas merdavium
GTGTTTACCCTCTGGTTTCCCCGGAAAAAAAGGAAAGGAATTATGAGACGCCATGGAGCGGAAAAAAATACAGGTACTGATAGTGGAAGATGATCCGGACTTCTGTTTCCTGATTCAGGAGACGCTTCGGGAGGCGGGAATGAAGGTAGTCGGGACAGCCGAGACGGCCGGCCTGGCTCTGAAGCTGGCCAGGGAAAAGAATCCGGATGTGGTTCTGATGGACCTCTGCCTGACGGACACCCGGATGGACGGAATCGAAGCGGGAAAGGCCATACGCCTCCAGACGGACGCCAAAGTAATTATTCTGACGTCCTATGAGGATCCGGGCGTGGTGCGGGAGGCCTGCTGCCGCTCCTTCGCGTCGGGGTATGTGTTCAAGAGCCAGTACGCTCTGCTGGAGGAGACCGTGCGGAATACGGCAGAAGGCCATACGCCTCAGGAGTATCTGATCGCATCCCTGATTCTGTCGGAGCTGTCCCCGGCAGAACGCTCTGTTCTGGAACTGATGCTGGGCAGGGATCTGAAGCTGCAGTCGTCTCCGAAAACTATTTCCAATCAGAAAAGCCATCTGCTGAAGAAGCTGGGGCTGACCAGCCGGGACGAGGTGTGCCACCTGTTCCAGGGGCTGATCTGACCGGACATGATCTGACCGGGCGCAAAGATTTTCTTGCGCGGCCGGAGGAGCTGTGCTACAATGAAAAAGACAATAAAAGACCGCAGGGGAGCTTGTGTGCAGGCTGAGAGGAAGTCATCAACTTCGACCCTTATACCTGATTTGGATAATGCCAACGTAGGGAATGTGCAGAGGAAAAAAGCCGTTTTCACTTTGATTATTCAGGTGGGAGCGGTTTTTCAGATTTATGCGGCAGTTTGCCGACGGAAAGGATGGAATTATGGCAGAGCAGTACGCAACACAAATGGAAGCGGCCCGGAAAGGGATTATTACGCCGCAGATGAAGGCGGTGGCAGAGAAGGAGTACCGGACACCGGAAGAGATCCGGGCATGGGTAGCGGAAGGCAAAGTTGCCATATGCGCCAACAAGAATCATAAGTGCCTGGATCCCAACGGCGTGGGTTCCATGCTTCGGACAAAAATCAATGTGAACTTGGGCGTATCCAGGGACTGCAAGGATTATGACGTGGAGATGAAGAAGGTAATGGCAGCTGTGGATATGGGGGCGGAGGCTATCATGGATCTGTCTTCTCACGGGGACACTACGGAATTCCGCCGGAAGCTGACTGCAGAATGTCCGGCTATGATCGGCACGGTTCCGGTCTATGATTCGGTAATCCATTATCAGAGGGATCTGGCAACACTGTCAGCAAAGGATTTTATTGACGTTATACGACTGCATGCTGAGGACGGCGTGGATTTCGTGACGCTGCACTGCGGCATTACCCGCAAGACTATCGATCAGATCCGGAAACACAAGAGAAAAATGAACATTGTATCCAGAGGCGGCTCTCTGGTATTTGCCTGGATGTCCATGACCGGAGAGGAGAATCCTTTCTATGAATATTACGATGAAATTCTGGAGATCTGCCGGCAATATGATGTAACGATTTCTCTGGGAGACGCCTGCCGGCCCGGCTGCCTGGCGGACGCCGGAGACGTCTGCCAGATCGAAGAGCTGGTGAGGCTGGGAGAGCTGACCAAACGGGCCTGGGAAAAGGACGTGCAGGTGATGGTGGAAGGCCCGGGCCATATGGCCATGGATCAGATTGAAGCCAATATGAAAATTCAGCAGACCATCTGCATGGGAGCGCCGTTCTATGTACTGGGACCGCTGGTGACGGATATTGCCCCGGGATATGACCATATCACCTCTGCCATCGGAGGGGCCATGGCTGCGGCCGCAGGAGCGGCATTTCTGTGCTATGTGACGCCGGCGGAGCATCTTGCCCTGCCCAATGTGGACGATGTGAAGCAGGGAATCATGGCCAGCAAAATCGCGGCCCACGCGGCGGACATCGCCAAGCATATTCCTCATGCCAGAGATATGGATGATAAGATGGCTGACGCCAGAAGAAATCTGGACTGGGAGGGTCAGTGGGCCTGTGCCATGGATCCGGAGACGGCAAAGGCTATCCGTGATGACAGGAGTCCGGAGCATGAGGATACCTGTTCCATGTGCGGAAAATTCTGTGCGGTGCGCAGCATGAACAAGGCGCTGTCAGGAGAATATATTGATATTCTGTAAGAGCAGTGCAGGAGTAAAGTAAGCAGGACTGCTGCGCCCGGCAGGCAGAAGGGAAGACGGGAATGGAAAACAGATGGAAAAATACAGAAGAGCTTCGGAAAGCCATGCGGCTGTACGCGGTGACGGACAGGCGATGGCTGAATGGAAAGAGCCTGTCCGGACAGGCAGAGGCGGCGCTGCAGGGAGGCGCCACCTTCCTGCAGCTTCGGGAAAAGAACGCGTCTCCGGAGCAGATGCTGGAGGAAGCGGAAAAGCTGCGAAAGCTGTGCAGCCGGTACGGCGTGCCATTTGTCATCGACGATGACGTGGAGACGGCGCTGCTGGCGAAAGCTGACGGCGTACACCTGGGGCAGAAGGATATGGAAATTGCGAAGGCAAGAGAACTGCTGGGGCCGGACCGTATCATAGGGATGTCGGCCCGGACAGTGGAGCAGGCCCTGGAGGCCCAGGAAAAGGGCGCCGATTACCTGGGAGTAGGAGCGGTCTTCGGAACGTCCACAAAAGATGACGCCAGAGCTCTGCCACATGAGACGCTGCGGGCGATCTGCGGCGCCGTTTCGATTCCGGTGGTGGCGATCGGTGGTATCGGAGAAGAGAATATTTTACAGTTGAAAGGAACCGGGATAGACGGCGTGGCAGTGGTTTCCGCGCTGTTTGCGGCAGAGGATGTGCGCGCCGCAGCGGAACGGATGGCCGCTCTGTCCGGGAAGGTTATAAAAGATGAGAACGGTTGAAGGTATCAGGAAGGTACTGACGATTGCCGGTTCTGATTCCAGCGGAGGGGCCGGTATACAGGCGGATCTGAAAACCATAGCGGCTCATGGCCATTATGGAATGAGTGTTATAACAGCGCTGACGGCGCAGAATACCACAGGTGTATCCGGAATTCACGCAGTTCCGCCGGAATTTGTGGAGAAACAGATGGATGCCGTATTTCAGGACATTTTTCCGGATGCAGTGAAGATCGGTATGCTGGCGGACGCGAATATCATCCGGGCGGTGGCGGGACGTCTGAAGACCTGGATGCCCCGGCGGATTGTGCTGGATCCTGTGATGGTATCTACCAGCGGAAGCCGCCTGCTGGAGCCGGAGGCGGAAGACTGTCTGATCAGGGAACTCCTGCCTCTGGTAACAGTGCTGACACCGAATCTGGCGGAGGCCGAAGCTCTTTCAGGCTGCCGCATTTTCTGTCAGGAGGATATGGAAAAGGCAGCTGCCGGGATTATGAAGCTGGTTCCGGGCGGCATTCCGGGCATTCTGCTGAAGGGCGGCCATCTGGACGGAAGGGCGGACGATCTGCTTTACTGCCGGGACGGAGGTCACTGGTATCCGGGAGAGAAAATTGAGAATCCCAATACCCACGGAACGGGCTGTACCCTGTCTTCGGCCGTTGCCTGCCGGCTGGCCGAAGGGCGGCCGCTGCCGGAAAGCGTGAAGCTGGCCAAGGAATATGTGTCGGGCGCGCTTCGGGCGGGCCTGGATCTGGGACGCGGCAGCGGGCCGCTGGATCATATGTGGAAGATGCGGAGCTGAAAAAGCGAAGAGGCTTACTATACTCTCAATCAGCCTTTTGTGACAGCCTCTTCGCTTTTTTCCTCTATGTGGGGCGGGCGGATACGGATGCCGTTGACCTCTACCTCGTCGGTTAGAGGAATAACGAGGCATTCTATTCCGTCCAGAATCCGGGTTTCCACCAGATCCGTGCGCTCCGGACTGACGTTGACAGTGACATCCGGCGTCTTTATCTCGAACTTTCTGGTGCTGGCCAGATTTGCGGCCATGAAGCCCTCATGGCCGCCGGTTTGTGCTTCATATTCTTCCTCAAAATGCTGCAGTTGTTCTTCGGCAGCACCGCAGTCCGCCAGCAGTCGGCGTACATCGGCCTTGTCCAGCTCCAGAGGCTCCGGATCCTCTTTTTTCTCTTCCAGAAGCTGATTCAGGTTTTCGTGAATGGTGCGGGCCACTTCAAAGCCGCAGCTTTCTCCGAACGTTTCCTCCACCACCGAGTTGAAGGTGGTTTTCTGGTCTCTGGCAGGAAGAGGAAGGCTGCAGCCCAGCAAATCCTCGGTAATTTCCGGATGGAGCAGCTCCGGGTTCCTGGAATAGTACAGAAGGCTGTGCAGGTCGGTATTCCGATCGTTGAAGGCCGGGAACAGAAAGCCCAGAT
>DVJR01000074.1 GCA_018716575.1 Candidatus Scatomonas merdavium
GCCTCTCCCGGTTTTAATCCCATTTCGGAAAGCCCTGACAATTCTTCCGTCCGAAACCGCAGCCGGAAAAACATCTCACGCTTTATCGTACGGTTTACCTGCTTTTCCTGTCAGCCCGTCAAACCGGAATTTGTTGAATTATTAACGAACTTGTGCTAAGATAAAGTGGTAGTGAGCGGAAAACACTACGTATAGAGTAGCAAAGGGGGAAATTGTATGCCATTCGATGATGTGCAGAAATTCTCAAACGCAGCGATTGCGAAGTCGAAACTGTTGAGCGAGCATCCGGGAAAGTATTTTATCCGGGCGGTTATGGCGGGTTTCTTCATTGCGGTCGCAATGATTTACAGCAATGTCGTAGGAAATCTGTTTTCCAACGACGGGCTGACAGCCTGGGGCAAGTTTCTGAGCGCGCTGGTATTCGCTATCGCGGTGCTTCTGATCGTGTTTATCGGAAGTGAGCTGTTCACAGGCAACAACTTTATCATGGCTTTCGGAGCCTTTGATAAAGCGGTGGGCTGGGGCCAGGTCGTAAAAGTCTGGGTAGTCAGCTACATCGGAAATTTTGTGGGGTGTTTCCTGTTCTCAGGAATATGGGTACTGGCAGGAGCTTCACAGACGCAGGACTATTTTGCGGGATTTATTGACGGGAAGCTGTCTATTGCTCCGGGAGAGATGTTTTTCCGGGCGGTGCTCTGCAACTTCTTCGTATGCCTTGCGGTGGCCTGCGGAACAAAATGTAAGGAAGAGGCGGCAAAGTTCCTGATGATTGTCATCTGTATTTCAGGCTTTGTAGCTTCCGGCTTTGAACACTGCATCGCTAATATGGCTACCTTTACGGTAGCGGGCTTTGTGGTACCGGGAGTATCCATCTCCAGCATGCTGTTTTCCATGCTGATCGTCACACTGGGCAACATTGTAGGAGGGGCGCTGCTCCTCGGCCTGCCGCTCCGAAAAATGAGCGCGGATAAATAAGCAAACGTACATACAGGATGCGGAAAAGGCGGATCAGAGACTGAAACAGGAAAAAACAGACAAGAAAATGCCGGACAGGACTGCAGCGGAAAGCGGCGGCCTCTGCCCGGTATTTTTTGTATATTTGCGTACAGCGCACAAATCCCGGCGAATCAGAGAAAAAAATTTTATGCCGGCGGTACGCGGCCTGTGAACAGGGATTCATACGGTTTCGGAATTTCTGATTGAAACTCCCGGACTGATGGGATATAATAAATAAAAATACCGCCGGATGACAGCCAGGTGGCGGCTGTTGTCCGGCGGTGTCTGCTGTCAGCATATATTGCGTGGCAGAACAGGCGGACTGAAGACAGACCGGCAATATGGGGGCAGCAGACCGCAGGCTACAGAATCGGATACAGGAGAATTATGGCAAAATCTTTATATATAGCGGAGAAGCCCAGCGTGGCCAGGGAGTTTGCGAAAGCGCTGAAGGAGAATATGGCGCGCCGGGAAGGATATCTGGAATCGGAGCATGCGGTGGTGACCTGGTGCGTCGGCCATCTGGTTACCATGAGCTATCCGGAAAAATACGATGAAAAATATAAAAAATGGGCCTTTGAAACTCTGCCCTTTCTGCCGGAGAATTTTAAATATGAAGTCATTCCCGGAGTAAAGAAGCAGTATGATATTGTAAAGGGACTTCTGCTCCGCCAGGATGTGGACACCATATATGTCTGCACGGATTCCGGGCGGGAAGGCGAGTATATCTACCGCCTGGTGGCCATGATGGCCGGAGTGAAAGGAAAAGAACAGAAACGGGTCTGGATTGATTCCCAGACAGAAGAAGAGATCCTGCGCGGCATCCGTGAGGCGAAGGATCTCTCCGAGTATGACCATCTGGCCGATTCCGCCTACCTGCGGGCAAAGGAAGATTACCTGATGGGCATTAATTTTTCAAGGGCCTTATCCCTGAAATACAGCTATGCCGTTATGAATTATCTGGGAGGGAAATATCAGGCGATTTCCGTGGGGCGTGTCATGACCTGCGTATTGGGCATGGTGGTATGCCGGGAACGGGAGATACGCAGCTTTGTAAAGACACCTTTTTACCGTGTGACGGTAAAGCAGGATTTTCAGGGCCATGCCATAGAGGGTGAATGGCGGGCCGCGGAGGGAAGCGCCTGGCATCAGTCGCCCTTTCTTTATAAAGAAAACGGTTTTAAGGAAAAGAAGCACGCAGAGGAGCTGGTTGCGTGCCTCCGGGAGATCACGCCGCAGGAAACCGTGGTGGAAAAGGCCGAGAAGAAAAAAGAGACGAAAAACCCGCCGCTTCTCTATAATCTGGCAGAGCTTCAGAACGACTGCTCCCGGAGGTTCAAGATCAGCCCGGATCAGACGCTGTCGATTGTCCAGGAGCTTTATGAACGAAAGCTGGTGACATATCCGAGGACAGACGCCAGAGTGCTGTCTTCGGCAGTAGCCAGGGAGATAAGGAAAAACCTCTCGGGCCTGCGCCAGTACGGTCCGGCGGGCGTATTTGCGGCGGAGGTGCTGGCAGGCGAAAGCTGGAAAAGCATCGGGAAGAGCCGTTATACCAATGATAAGCAGATTACCGACCACTACGCGATTATCCCTACGGGGCAGGGGCTGTCTGCCCTGAACGGGCTTTCGGAGATGTCTGCGAAGGTCTATGAGCTGATCGTACGGCGTTTCCTGAGTATATTTTATCCGCCGGCAGTCTATCAGAAAATCAGCCTGGTAACTGGGATGGGCCAGGAGCGCTTTTTTGCGGGCTTCCGGGTGCTGACGGAGGAAGGATATCTGAAAGTCGCCGGAAAAAAGGAAGACAGAAGAAAAAAAGCTCATCAGGATGAAGAGGAGTCCTCCGGGGAGGAGAATGAGACGACCTGCGACAGAGATCTCCTGGAGGCTCTTTCGGGGCTGAAAAAGGGCAGCATCCTTTCCGTGGAAGGGTTTGAAATACGGGAAGGCGAAACCTCCCCGCCAAAGCGCTATACATCCGGTTCAATGATCCTTGCCATGGAAAACGCGGGACAGCTTATTGAGGACGAGGAGCTGCGTTCTCAGATAAAGGGCAGCGGAATCGGGACCTCGGCCACGCGGGCAGAAATCCTGAAGAAGCTGTTCAATATTAAATATCTGGCGCTGAACAGGAAAACACAGGTGATCACGCCCACTCAAATGGGAGAAATGGTATATGACGTGGTGGATGTCTCCATCCGTCCCCTGCTCCGTCCGGAGCTGACGGCGAGCTGGGAAAGAGGTCTGACCTATGTGGCTGAGGGAAGTATTACGCCGGAGGAGTATATGGGAAAGCTGGAGCATTTCGTATCGCGCCATACGCTGAATGTCCGGCAGCTCCGGAACCAGGCGGTCCTTAAAGGTCGTTTCGATGCGGCGGCAGCCTACTATAAAGCAGAAAAAAAGAGCCGGGGACAGAAAACAGAGAAAAAGACAGAACAGAGGTCCCGGAAATAAGCCGGAAACAGGCGCGCGTCAGGAAATCTCACAGGAGGATAACTCCGGGGCTGTACGGCCAAAACCAGTGAAAGGAGGACTGTATGAAATATATCACTATCAAAGAGCTGTTTGATCTGAAGGAAACTATGGCGGCGGAGATTTTTGAGGGTAAGACCTATCCCTGGGAGGTTCTTCCGCTGATCAAAGATTATATTCCCCGGCTGGGAGCGGCGCTTTCGCCGGAGGAATATGACCACCCGGAGGAAAACGTATGGATTGCCAGGGACGCTGTGGTTTATCCTACGGTTTCGATCGCGGGTCCCTGCATTATCGGAAAAGGAGCGGAAATACGCCAGTGCGCTTTTATCCGAGGGAACGTGATCGTCGGTGAACATGCCGTGGTGGGAAATTCTACGGAGCTTAAGAACGTAATACTTTTCAACCGCGTACAGGTGCCCCACTACAACTATGTGGGCGATTCCATTCTGGGCTTCCGCGCCCATATGGGCGCCGGCTCCATCACGTCGAACGTGAAATCAGACAAGACGCCGGTAAAAGTCAAAGGGCAGGGCGAGGTCCTGGAGACCGGTTTAAAAAAATTCGGCGCCATGCTGGGCGACTGTGTGGAGGTGGGCTGCGGCAGCATCCTGAATCCGGGCAGCGTCATCGGCCCGCATACGAACATTTATCCGCTTTCCAGCGTGCGCGGCGTCATTCCGCCCAACCATATTTACAAAAATGCCGGTGAAATCGTCGAAAAAACACTTTACGAAAACGGAACTTTATGAGAAAATATTTTGGGAATACAAGTTCAATTTGAAAGGAGTTAAACAATGATTTATTCAAAAGAGGTAGAAATGATGTGTCCGGTACATCAGGGCGTTCATCATGGTGCAGCTCCGATTCCGGAACAGGCGAAATGGGTTAAGGCAAAAGAAGTAAAGGATATTTCCGGACTGACGCACGGCGTTGGCTGGTGCGCGCCGCAGCAGGGCGCCTGCAAGCTGACCCTGAACGTAAAGGACGGGATCATTCAGGAGGCTCTGGTAGAGACTCTGGGCTGCTCCGGCATGACTCATTCTGCCGCTATGGCCTCTGAAATCCTTCCGGGACTGACTGTTATGGAAGCGCTGAATACGGACCTGGTATGTGACGCGATCAATACGGCTATGAGAGAGCTGTTTCTGCAGATCGTATACGGACGTTCCCAGAGTGCTTTTTCTGAGGAAGGTCTGCCCATCGGCGCAGGACTGGAAGACCTGGGCAAAGGACTTCGTTCTCAGGTAGGAACCATGTACGGAACGCTGAAGAAGGGTCCCCGTTACCTGGAGATGGCAGAGGGATACGTAACAGGTATCGCTCTGGATGAGAATGACGAAATCATTGGATACAAATATGTGAACTTCGGCAGGATGATGGATTTCATCAAGGGCGGAGACGATGCGCAGACTGCTATGGAAAAGGCTTCCGGCCAGTACGGACGCGTGGACGACGCTGCGAAGATCATTGACCCCAGAAAAGAGTAATAGAGGAGGACGAAAAAGATGGCTTTATTTGAATCATATGAAAGAAGAGAAAAACAGGTTCTGGCAAAGCTCGCTGAGTACGGTATCGACTCTATTGAAGGCGCTGCTGAAGTAACCAAGGCTGCCGGCCTGGATGTATATAAAATGGTAGAGGGCATTCAGCCCATCTGTTTTGAGAACGCGAAATGGGCTTACACCGTAGGCGCGGCGATCGCCATCAAGAAGGGCTGCCGCAAGGCATCTGAGGCTGCCGCCGCCATCGGCGAGGGACTGCAGTCCTTCTGCATTCCCGGTTCAGTTGCAGACCGCAGAAAAGTAGGTCTGGGACATGGAAACCTGGGCAAGATGCTTCTGGAGGAGGACACTGAGTGTTTCGCATTCCTGGCAGGCCATGAGTCCTTTGCTGCCGCTGAGGGCGCGATTGGCATCGCTGAAAAGGCCAACAAGGTACGTCAGAAACCGCTGCGCGTTATCCTGAACGGACTGGGCAAGGACGCCGCGCAGATCATTTCCCGTATCAACGGCTTTACATATGTGGAGACAGAATATGACTATTATACCGGAGAACTGAAAGAAGTATTCCGGAAATGCTACTCCAAGAATCCGGACAGCCCCCGTGCGAAGGTAAACTGCTATGGCGCCAATGACGTACAGGAAGGCGTTGCGATCATGTGGAGAGAGAATGTGGACGTATCCATCACCGGAAACTCCACCAACCCCACCCGCTTCCAGCATCCGGTAGCAGGAACCTATAAGAAAGAGCGGATCGAGGCAGGAAAGAAATACTTCTCCGTGGCTTCCGGCGGCGGTACGGGACGTACCCTGCATCCGGACAACATGGCTGCCGGCCCGGCTTCTTATGGCATGACTGATACCATGGGACGTATGCACAGCGACGCGCAGTTTGCAGGTTCCTCCTCCGTACCGGCTCACGTGGAAATGATGGGTCTGATCGGCGCAGGAAACAACCCGATGGTTGGTATGACCGTTGCTGTGGCAGTTGCCATTGAGGAAGCTGCCAAGGCTGGAAAATTTTAAAAAATAGCTTAAAATCAAGGGCTTCCGTTGGCGTGAAAAGTCAGCGGAAGCCCTAAATTTTGCCACATAATACACAAGCAATACACAGGTAATACACAAACATTTACATGAAAAAAGGAGCTGAAAACAAAGCTCCTTTTCTGCTGTCTATGGTATTTTTTGAAGATTATCTCTCAGCCATGCAAGATCACGAACCGTATATGTTGATTCTGTAATATCTTTGACAGAGTAACCGACTATTTCCTTGAGAGCGTATTCGTCCATATTAGCTCTTTTTCCCATAGTAATAAAGGCTTTGCGTGGATCGTGTGGACGGTGTTCCGGGTTTAGTATTACCATTGGAAAAACGCAGAACAATGAATATGATAGCCAATAGTATTTTGGATAATGCGTCTCCTGGAACTGGGTTATCAAGAGACGAAATGCGTCAAGCGGTAGTGGAAGACGTAGCGATGGCTATGATGAATAATCAGGGGAATCAAAAAATCCCGGAATACATCATGAATAATATTACCTTAGATGGTGAAACGATAGACCGGGCAGTAACCAAAGGGCAGCAGTCTCTTGACCGTCGGATGAATCCGACTTCGAAAATATAAAATATAGTGTGATACTGTTACACAGAAATGATTTCTTATAAAATGATGAAAAAGCAGAGTATATCAAGAAGTTCTATAGCGTAAGACAAATTGACTAAACGTTGAAGACTAAAACACAATGCTAGAAAATGAATGGCAAAAATTATATGAATAAGGTATACTTTGTTCACGGAGTAATCGTGTTACAAGGTGGTAGCCTCCCTGCACTTGAATAAAGAGGGGAGGTGGTGCAAAT
>DVJR01000075.1 GCA_018716575.1 Candidatus Scatomonas merdavium
CTGATCTATCTTGGCAGGGAGATCTGTACGGCTCGAAAAGCCAGGTGCGAAATCTGCCCGCTGACGGAATGGTGCGCGAAGAAAATTTCGGTTTGACGGGGAAGGCGCAAAAAAGAAAATCGGACGGAAAGGCGGGACCCTGTTTTTTCGACTGCTGGTTTCGAAGTGAAGAATCTCTAAGCATTCCGAAGATCATCCTAAAACCAGGAAGGGGAAGCTCAAACTCGCTGACGCTCAAACAGTGACCTTCCCCTCCCCAACGGATGATCTCCGGAATACAAGAGATTCTAACACTTCTTGCAAAGGCAGTCTCCAAAACAGAGTCCCGCCTTTCCTGTATTGTTTCATACCGTATGCACCCGAACCCCGTAAAGCTCCATATCCGAATCGAAATACCGGCTTATTAAATTCATACAAATCTACGGGTATATTGCAGCTCTTCGCCGACAACTGACATGGAGCTTTGCGGGGTTCGGGTGCAGAGAGAAAGAAAGCAGGACAGAAAACACCGCTGTGTCCGGCTGCCTTTGAAGGGATGCTAACCATCTTGCGGCTTTGGGCTTTTGCGTTGGTATCGGAAGGGGAGACTGTCTGAGCGACAGCGAGTTTCTCCCCTTCCGATGCCGGTTTTAGCAAAAGTTCAAAACCGTATAGATGGTCTTGCATCCCGAAACAGCAGTCGGACACAGCGGTGTTTTCTGTCCGTTCGGTTTTTAGTTTTGCACCTTTCCCGTCAAACCGGAATTTCTTCGCGGCGCGGTATGGAGGACGAGGCTCCGGGCCGCGACACAGCGATGGAGGATGCCAGCGCGGCGGTACGCAGCGCTTCCGGAATGCTCCTGCCCTCAATCACAGAGGCCAGAAAATATCCGGTAAAGGTATCCCCGGCCGCGGTGGTATCCACAGCCTTTACCGGAAAGATATCCTGATGATACTCCGCCTGCGCGTCTTTGTAGACGGAGCCCCGGCTCCCCAACGTCAGCACGAAGCGCGCTCCCGGATACTGCGCCAGAAGAGCATCCGGCATCCGGGCAATATCCTTTTCTCCCGTCATCTGCTCCGCTTCCACCTCGTTCAGCAGGAACCAGGATACCTTGGACATATCGCATGCCTTCAGCTTTTCATCATAGGGGGACGGATTCAGCACGATAGTCATCCCTCGTTCATACGCTTTCTCAATAATCAGATCCAGCAGATTGACTTCATTCTGAAGTACGATCATATCGCCCTCGCCAAAATGCTCCAGCACCTGACTGATATGTTCCTCTGTCTGGGCCTGATTGCTGCCTCCGAACAGCAGAATACTGTTCTGGCCGTTTTTATCCACCTGGATCATAGTATGGCCGTTCTTTCCATCCACTCTCGCTATAAAATCCGTATTCACTCCGTTGGCCGCACAGAGCTCCAGCAGCTTTCCGCCGTCCTGTCCCACGGCCCCGGCATGATAAACCGGCACGCCGGCTCTGGCCAGCGCGATAGACTGGTTCAGCCCCTTGCCGCCCGGAAATTCCTCCAGCTTGCTGGATAAAATCGTTTCTCCTTCTCTCAGGATATGGTCTACCGAATAAACATAATCAATATTCAGCGACCCGAAATTCAAAACCTTCATGAGCGTCTTCCTCTCTTTCCCGCACCGCGGCCGGGACCTTCTCCCGGCGCGGCTGTCTGCTGCAGCCATTATATCATATTGCGGAAACATTTGTCAGTTGAATCAGTCCAAAAACGGCGCGGAATTTTTGTAAACTTTACGGAACGGCAAAGCCGTGACCCCGCCCGTAGGGCATGCGCTGCGGCGCGCCCCGCGGGCATACTTTATACTTCATATTTTATGAAGCTGTCCGCCGGTTCGGGACAGCCAGACAGCCGCCGCCCGGTCAGATGATGCGGAAACCATCCTCCAGCACGCAGCGGCGCGCCCGCGTGAAGCTGCGGGCCGAGGTAAGTCCCTCGCCGGTGGGCGTCGCAATGGTCAGCGTCGCATATCCTTCGCCGTTAAAGCCCAGTCCGGCCGTAGAGGGTCCGTTCTTCACAAAAATTGTGGTATTCAGCGCTCTGGCTGCCTTTGTCATATTCAGATAATTTGTGGAGTGCATCAGAGCAGAGTGCCAGCATCCCCTTTCCGCCCACACAGCCCAGTCAATCGCCTGGTCTACGTTCTCACAGCGCACGCAGCCGAGAACCGGCATCAGCATCTCCACTGTAACAAACGGATGATTCTTCGGCACCTCCGCAATCACCAGACGGGGATTTCCCTGGTAGGGCACTCCCGCCTGATCCATGATATACGTCGCATCATGGCCGACATATTTCCGGTTGATCACATACCCTCCATCCTTCGGAACCAGAACCGTCCGGACGATTTTTTCGATATCCTCTCCCCGGATCAGCCATGCGCCGTTCCTCTGCATTTCATCCAGAAGCCGGTCCAGAACTGTATGCACTACAAAACATTCCTTCTCCGCCACGCACAGCACATTATTGTCGAAGGAAGCCCCGTTCACAATATCCCTGGCCGCCTTCGGAATATCGGCTGTCTCGTCTACAATCACCGGCGGATTTCCGGGGCCTGCAGAAATACATTTTTTTCCGGTTCTCATGGCCGTCTTTACAACGCCTTCTCCGCCCGTCACCGACAGAAGCTTAATATCCGGATGGTTCATGATAATTTCGCTGGTCTTCATATCCGGCTCCTTCGGGCAGCAGATCAGCCCCAGCGGCCCTCCGGCAGCGGTTATGGCAGCATTGAGAATCCGCATAGTCTCCTGGCAGCAGCGCTTTGCAGCAGGGTGCGGCTGAAATACGACCGCATTGCCCGCCGCAATCATGCTTATGGAATTATTGATAATCGTCGACGGCGGATTGGTGGAAGGCGTAATAGAACCGATAACACCATAGGGCGCCGGTTCCACCAGCGTCATCCCACAGTCCCCCGTAAAAACGCCGGGAACAATGTCCTCCGTTCCGGGCGTTTTGTTGGCCGCCAGCAGAATCTTCCTGATCTTATCCGGAACCTTTCCATATCCGGTTTCCTCATGGGCCATTCGCGCCAGTTTCTCGGCATTCTCCACCGCCGCCTGACGCATGGCGCGGATCAGGCCTTCACGCGCCTCCATGGACATGCGCACCAGCTCTTTCTGAGCGGCTGCTGCCGCTCTGACGCAGTCCTCCGGCCGTTCAAACAGCCAGCCCTCTCCGTTCCCTGCGGTCTCATTCTTTTCCGCAGAGCCGCCGGACACCTGTTCCACCGTCAGTCTTACGATCTTTTCAATCTGCTCCTTCGTTACCATCTATTTTCTCCCTTTATTATGATTTTTACAGAAACGCTTCCTTTCTCAACACCCCTCTTCTCCGCCGTCTGTCCGCAGCAGGCCCCGCCCTGCCCTATATTTGCCGCAATTTGTATCGTAAAAATTGCAATTTGCTCACTTTTATGATATGTTGAAAAGAAAAGACAAGAAAGGAGGGGTTTTATGCTGGCTATTGCACGTCAGACAGCAATCCGGGAAAAGCTCCGGGAATTCAAATCCGTCCGGATCGCCGACCTGGCTCAGCAGCTGCAGGTCACCAGAGAAACCATCCGGCGCGACCTGCGGGAAATGGAGCGGCGGGGCGAACTGATCCGCACTCACGGCGGCGCCTATACGCTGGATGGCGTTCAGAACGACCTGGACGTAGTCACCAGAAAAGTCCTGAAAATCCCCGAAAAGGAACGCATCGCTCAAAAATGCTGCGCCATCATACAGCCCGGAGACTATGTATTTCTGGACGGCTCCACTACCTGCTGGTCCGTAGCCAAGGCCATCGCCCACCGCAAGCTGACCGTCCTGACTACTTCTCTGGAGATCGCAAAGATCCTGTCTGCCTCAGAGAGCATAAAGCTCCATGTAATCGGCGGCGAATTTTCTTCAAAATATATGGATTTCATCGGAGAAGGCGCCATCAAGACTCTGGAACGCTATTACGTTGACAAAGCCATTATTTCCTGCCGCAGCGTGGATCTGAAATACGGAATCACGGACACCAGCGACGGAAGAGCCCGCCTCCACCAGACCGCTCTGGAGCATGCGCACCAGAAATATCTGGTTGTAGACCATTCCAAGCTGGACAACGTATCCTTCGCGTATATCGCACCCCTGACCGCCATCGACGGCATTATTATGGATCAGGACTTTTCCAGAGAATGGGTGGACTTTCTGAACGCCCACCAGATCCGTATCTACTGACTGCCGGCGGCGCGTCTCTTTCAACCCCTTTTCGGGGCAGATGCAGCCAACCGCATCTACCCCGGCCAGGGAAGCCTTTTCCCGCGCTTTGTTTCGCTGTCCGGATTCTTTATTTCTTATCTACGTATTTCGTCACAGGCTTGATTCCCATTTTTTCAAACGCTTCTTTAAACGGCGCATGGGCGATGCCCTTTTCCGTGATAATACCCGTCACCAGGCTGTGATCCGTCACATCAAAAGCGGGATTCACCACGCCGACTCCTTCCGGAGCCATGCGCTCCTTATACCACATCTCCGTAACCTCTTCCGGATTCCGCTGCTCAATGTGGATCTCGTCTCCTGATTCCATAGTCATATCAATCGTAGAAGACGGCGCGCAGACATAGAACGGAATCCCGTAATGCTTGGCAATAATCGCAACGCCGCTGGTGCCGATCTTATTGGCAAAGTCTCCATTCGCCGCTACACGATCGCAGCCCACAAAGATAATTCCGACCTTTCCTGACTTCATCGTATAGGAAGCCATATTGTCGCACTGCACGTAGGTATCTACCCCCGCCGTCTGCATCTCATAAGCAGACAACCGCGCGCCCTGCAGGAGCGGACGGGTCTCGTCACAGTACACATGGAGATCCTTCCTGGGATCCCAGCCATGCTCCAGCGCGATATAGACAGGCGCCAGCGCCGTCCCGTACTTCGCCGTCGCCAAAGTGCCCGCATTGCAGTGGGTCATGATGCCCACACCCTTTCCCAGCTCTTCCAGCAGTTCAAAGCCGTAGGCTCCGATGCTCCGGCTGATCTGAATGTCCTCTTCGCGAATCGCATTGGCCTCTTCCTTCAGGCGCTCCTTCATCTGCTCTACGGTCTTTCCTTCCTTCTCGCTCAGAAGCACCGCATGCATCCGGTTCAGAGCCCAGCTCAGGTTTACCGCTGTGGGACGTGAGGAGTTGAGATACTCCATCATCTCCGTACATTTTGCGACAAATTCATCCATATCCTCCGTCTCAAACTGCCGCGCCAGGACGTAATAGCCATAGGCGCCTGTTACGCCGATGGCCGGCGCTCCTCTCACCCGCAGCTTGTAGATCGCTTCCCAGATATCCTCCGCCTTGTCCAATGTCAGGTATTTGGTCTCATTAGGAAGCAGCGTCTGATCGAGGATTACGATAGCCTCTCCGTTCTCTGCCAGAACTACTGTGTCCAGCTTCAATGCATTTTCCATTCTGAATATTCTCCCTTCCGGCATTTTTCTGTGTCTGTTTTCTGGTTTACTGTCCGTCCACGGCTTTGACCGCATCTTTCAGCGTGTTCAGGAAGCAGTTTCCGCACGCCTTCTCGCTGCGGTTCTTGATGTAGTCGATTCCCGCCGTAATACAGATGCGTTCTGCGCGCGCGCGGGCCTTTTCATCCGCAATCGTGGTAATATCCTTGACATTTGCCATTCCCACAATCCGCCGGATCAGTTCCAATCCGGTTACTGCAGAGGTATCCTCCAGGATTGTCTTCATGTACCATTCCTTAAAGCCCTTGCTCTTACACATGGTATCTGTGATATGCTCGTCATAATAGCGTCCCATCTTGTCCATAGTCAGGTTCACTACATCCCGGAGGACCGATTCCACCCAGCTGCAGAACTCGCCGGCTCCGGCCGCATCGCCGTTGCACCATGCAAAGATCATATTAGCAATCACATTTCCGATATCATAGCCCATGGGACCGTACATACAGAATTCCGGGTCAAACACAATCGTGCTCTCTTCATTGATAAAAATAGAGCCCGTATGCAGATCCCCGTGAATCAGCGACTGCGCTCTGGTCATAAAATCCATCTTCAGCTTGGCTACTTCCAGGTGCAGCTCCTCATCGTCATAGAGCTTTTCTTTTACAAAATCGGCAATAGGCGGGAATACGTTATTGCGCCCTCTCTCGTCATTGTACGGCTCCGTATAGACCAGCTGCTCTGTAATATCGCAGAGATCGGGGGAAATGAAACGCTTCTGGAGCTTTTTCTTCTCCTGATGATCCATGACAACGTCGGTGGTTCCCATCAGCACGCCGGCCATGTAGGTGGAAATATCTTCTGCAAACTTCGGGAAAATCTTGTGTTCCATCATGGCGGTCCGCATCACCTCATGATCGGACAGATCCTCCATGCAGCAGGCGCACATCACCGTATCGTAGCTGTAGATCTCCGGCACCAGGCCCGGCGCCAGCTTTCCGTACAGCATAAGGATTTCTGATTCCACACGGTTTCTGTCCGTGTCAATCTTCATTTCCTTGGAGATACGCAGCTCCACGCCGGCCTGCTTCACAATCACGCTGTGTCCCTTCGCATCCTCTACCTTAAATACATAATTCAGGTTGCCGTCGCCGATCTCCTTGCATTTCATCGTAGCTGCATCCCATTCCTTCTGAGGAACCTTCAGCTGCGCATACGCGATTACATCTTCTTCCTTCATTAAAAAATAAGTATCAAAATCTGCCATTTTTCCCATCTCCTTTTCTCGTCGCTGTCTGCTGCTTTTCCGGGATTTTTCCGTATTGTTTCTATGGATTGATTATAGAGCGAATGCGGAAAAAAATCAACAAATTGTCAAAAAAAGCAACATTATTTTCCACTGTCCCGCCCTCCGGGCGGACTGTCGAAAACAGGGCGCTGCATTTGTGTTACAGCGCCCCGTCTTTTCTCTTCTTCTGTCCCTGTCAAAGGGAAAATTAATCCTCTTTCGTCGTGATATATGCCGCAACCAGCGCCAGGCAGAGGACAGCGCCCTTCATGGCCGGAAGTATGTAGTATGGTACGCCGCACATAGTCATACCATTTTCCAGCGTGGAAATCAGAAGAGCACCGATAGCCGTTCCAATTGCGTTGTATTTTTCCCGGCCGCCGATTGACCGCCCTATGAATACGGCCGCCAGCGAAGTCATCAGGTAACTGTCTGAA
Source organism: Candidatus Scatomonas merdavium (assembly GCA_018716575.1). GTDB lineage: Bacteria > Bacillota > Clostridia > Lachnospirales > Lachnospiraceae > Scatomonas > Scatomonas merdavium. The sequence goes on from DVJR01000075.1 coordinate 7,168, forward strand.
CCGTTGACCTGAGCCGCCGAGTTACGGGAGCAAACCACGATACCGCCGATGGCGATGAAAGCCGCCGCAAACATACCTGCCATGAAACGCATCTTCTTGACGTCGATTCCGGACAGCTTGGCAGCCGTCTTGTTTCCGCCCATAGCATAGAGGTAACGTCCGTATTTCGTCCGCTCCAGAAGGATGAAGCAGACGGCTACGCAGATCAGCATAATGATGATGATATAGGGGGACTTTCCGATATTCTGGGAAGCCTCCGTCCAGCCGCTGCGGAGAGGCGTATCATCGCCGCCCTTCAGTGCCGCCGCCCATCCGGCCGTGCTCATTCCGGCCGAAATGGCGCCGCCGCCCGTATAGGCGAGGCCCAGGCCCTGATGCACGAACTGCAAAGCACAGGTTGCCAGCATATCCGGAACCTTGCACACCAGGATCAGGAACATGTTCAGCAGGTACATAACCATGGCGAACACGATGGTAAGCACGATGGACAGCCACAGGGGCATGTTGAACCACAGAAACAGGGATGCAAATACATATGCACAGAAAGAACCCAGTGTTCCGGCCGCCATATCGAATCCGTCCGGAGCCATGGAGACCGTGGCCGCCAGGGCGAAGATCGTAACCGTGGACATGGCGCGCAGTATGTTGACCGCATTGGCCACCGAGAAGAACGCCGTTCCCTTCATGGCCGTAAAGATGATAATAGAAGCGATCAGAATTACGACGGCAGCCCAGTCCACCAATAATTTTGCTCTACTTTTACTCGTTGTCTGCATTTTTAATTCCTCCGGTATTATGGAAAATCTTGCTTTTATCAGCCTGCCGCATACGCTTCCGTCGATCCGGTTGCGTAATGCATGATCTCCTGCTCATTTGTCTTTGCCGTCTCCAGCTCCGCCATGATCTTCCCGTCGAACATGACATACATGCGGTCGGTGATAGACAGCAGCTCGGAGTTCTCACAGGTAGCGTAGATTACGCAGTTCCCCGCCTTGGCGATGTCGTTGATCAGCCGGAAAATCTCCTGCTTTGCGCCGACATCGACGCCCTTGGTGGGTTCGTCAAATATGTACACGTCGCAGTCCGCCGCCAGCCATTTTCCCACAACAACCTTCTGCTGGTTGCCGCCGGACAGGAACGCTACTCTCTGCCTCACAGACGGCGTCTTGATTCCCAGCTCCTGCACATATTTTTCAGCATTTTTCGCCGTAGCCCTGCCGTTTACAAAGCTCAGGCGGCAGAAGCGGTTCAGGCATGCCGCAGCCAGATTAAAATTAACTGTCTCGGCTACCAGAACGCCTTCCTTACGTCTTTCCTCCGGCACCAGGGCGATGCGGTTCTTCACCGCGTCCGCGGGCTTGCCGATCTTCAGCTCTTTCCCGTTCAGAGTGATTTTGCCTGAGGACTTTTTATAAGCGCCGAAGATCGTTTTGCACAGCTCCGTCTTTCCGCCGCCCACCAGCCCGGCCAGGCCTACAATCTCTCCCTTGCGGACATACATATTGATATCCTTTACCCTGCCCTCGCGCTCGGTAAGATTTTCCACAATGAAAGCCTTTTCTCCGATATCGCAGACTTCCTTGGGGAAGTTCTCTTCGAATGAACGCCCCAGCATCTTCTCCACGATCTCCTTGGAGGTCGTCTTTCCGGTGATGGGCGTCGTATCCACGATCTCTCCGTTCCGCATTACCGTATAGCTGTCGCAGATGCGGAGCACCTCCTGAATCCGGTGCGTGATAAAAATGATCGCGATATTCTGTGTCTCTCTCAGGTGCTTCACCACCCGGAACAGCTCCTCTGTCTCGGCATCGGACAGCGGGGCCGTCGGCTCATCCAGAATCAGGAAATTACAGGAATTCTGGATCGCCCTGGCGATCAGCACCATCTGCTTCTGGGCCAGCGGAAGCTTGCCGCAGATTTGCTTTACATCAATATCAATCTTCAGCTGCTTCAGAACTTCTTTTGCTTCTCTGCGCAGCTTTCCATAATTCATAAAAATTTTACCCTTCATGTTCATGACCGTGTCATTGAACATAACGTTCTCAGCTACTGTCAGATTCGGCATAAGCGCCGTATCCACTTCCTGATATACGATCTGAATGCCCAGCTTCTTTGCCGCCATGGGGTTCCGCACTTCAACAGGCTTCCCGTTAAACAGCACGTCTCCGGTGTATCCTGGATTCGATCCGGCAAGAACCTTCATCAGGGTCGATTTGCCGGCGCCGTTTGCACCCATAACAGCATGAATCATACCGGTGCTGACCTCAAAATCAACATCAGAGAGTGCTTTCACGCCGGGGAACTCGATGGAAACTTTTCTGGTTCCAAGTGTAATTTTATCCATAATTTCCACAACTCCGTTCTCGCTCGTTTCTGATTAATCTGAAATCATGGGACACCGGAGATGCCTCCGGCGCCCCATGAAAATCTAAAGCGTGTTTAAATAGGAATCATCCTGATCCGGATCAATAACCCAGCAGTTCAACCATCCAGTCACAGGTAGGCATCCAAGAGGTATCGCTGTAGCCTTCGTCTGCAACTTCACCAACGTTTTCAATGGTGATGCCATCCTGAGAGGTGACCTGCTCCTGCGTAATGATACTGGACGGAATCTCCAGCCAGTCGCCGATATCCTCATAATAGCAGGAAGATGCTGCAATATCTTCATACTGATCTGCAAGCTCCAGAGCCAGAACACGGCAAGCAAATTCTCCATTCAGGGTCCAGTTCGTGGTAGCGCATGCTTTCCACTGGGAACCTTCTTCCTGCATGAACTGGATATCCTCGTTGGAAATATCTACAGATACCATCGGGATGTCGCGTCCCTGCTCAGCAAGAGCCTGATATACGCCCTGTGCATATGCATCGTAGCAGCACCAGATGCCGTCGATCTGATCATCTGTGTATTTTGCCAGTGTAGCGGTCATAACGTCACGCATAGACTGCGTAGCGTTCTGGTCGTCGGTCGGAGCGATACGCTCAACAGTCACGATCTTGCCTTCGTCTTCATACGGCTGATAGCCTTCCTGACGGCGGTCAAACGGGCTGTTGTAGCCGGCTCCCTGCTGTACCTGCAGAATATTCAGAGGCTCGCCTGCCTCTACCTTTTCCGCATTCTCCGGAAGAGACATCAGGTACTCCAGCAGGTCGGCCGCAAATCCGGCGTCTCTCTGGAAGAACTGGGTAACGCCCTCGATCTTGGCTGTCTCGCCGTTCTGATCCTTGAAAGGCGTATCAAACGTAACGATCTTCAGATCCGGATACTGCTCAAGAATTCCGCTCAGGAAATCCCATGCGTATTCCTGTCCGCCGTGGGATACCATCAGTCCGTCGTATCCGCCCTGTGCGCACTGCTCAATGGTACTCTGCCATGTCTCCGCATTGTCCGCGCAGAAGAAGGTATCTGCTTCCATACCCAGCTTGTTCGCAGTCTCCTCAAACGAGTCAGACCACATCTGGAAAATCGTAGCCGGGCTCATCAGCATGATATAAGCGATCTTCTTGCCCGCTACAGGAGACTCCACATCGCTGGCCGTCTCACCGGAAGCGCTGCTGCTGTCCGCAGCGTCCTCCGAGCCTGAGCTTGCAGAAGCCGCAGATGATGTAGAAGTCGAGTTGGAAGTGCCTGAGGAGGTAGTAGAGTCACCGCCGCCTCCGCCGCAGGCTGCAAGGCTGAACGCCATAGTCGCAGCCAACAATGTTGCAATAATCTTTCTTTTCATCCTTTTCCCTCCCTTTTTGTCTTTTTGTCCAAAGGATTTATCTCTGGTGCGATTATATTATCACTTTTTACCAATTTTGTAAATGGTATTTTCCGTACTATTTTTTGTTTTTTTTGTTTTTTTGTTATTTTTCTCAAAACAGAATGTGCAATTTTTTCAAAATAACAGCCTTTTTCATCTGGTTATTTGGGGGTTCATTTGCTATAATAATAAAAATTACTGAAGAAAGGAACTTCTCCCATTATGAGCAAAAGAAATAACAGGCGCGGTCCCCGGACGACTTATTACCCTACCAGGAACCAGACCTCCAAAAAACTGTTTCACTCGCCCCAGGCCTACGGCGAACTGATCAAAATCCCCATGACGCCCGCCATGCAAGCGATCTCCGTCATATCCCTGATTATCCAGGCGGCCCTGACCGCCTTCACCGTCTATCTGGCATTTACTACGGACACCATCGCGGTCCTGGAAAATACAGGCTTTTCCAGCAGCTATCTCTATCTCACTCTGCCGGCGGTCACCTGGCTGCTGTCCCTGGGCTTTCGCTTCACCTGCCGGGCCGTTCCCCTGGAAATGTGGCGTCTCCCCAAATCCGTCAAGCAGGGCGTAATCAAAACCGGAGGAACTCCTCTGAAGCTCGTCACTCTGCTGGCCGAGCTGGAGACTGCTGTCTGCTTCTGCTACATCGCCGTCATACTGTATCTGGGGCAGTCTCCCAGCAGCGTTATCCTGCTTCTCTGGCTGGCGGCGCTGGCTCTGTCCGTCTATTTTCCCTGCCGGGCCGCCGCCCGCCAGGCGTAGCAGGCGGAACAGTTCCATTTTGGTGATATTGAACATCCAAATGCAATAAAATGCAACATTTTCAGTCAATATTGTGTGGCATTCATTGACATATTTTCCGAATCGCCGTATAATTTTTGAGAAAACATCATTTTCAAGGAGGACACAGTGCTATGAAAAAGATCATGAACGCGCCCGAAAACTATGTAGATGAAATGTTAAAGGGCATTTACGCCGCGCACGGCGACCAGGTAAAATATGCAGGCAATGATCTGCGCTGCTACTGCAAGGCTACCAAAAAGCCCGGCAAGGTAGCCATCATCACCGGCGGAGGCACCGGGCATCTCCCGCTGTTCCTGGGCTATGTGGGTGACGGTCTCATTGACGGCTGCGGCGTCGGCGGCGTTTTCCAGTCTCCTTCTCCGGAGCAGATCTACAACATTTCCAAGGAAGTGGAGGCAGGCGCCGGCATCCTGTACCTCTACGGCAATTACACCGGCGATATTATGACCTTTGACATGGCGACGGATCTGTGCGATATGGACGATATATCGTGCAAAAGCATCGTAGGAGCCGACGATGTAAACTCCCATGAAAACCCCGACACCCGACGCGGCGTGGCCGGCATCTACTTCATGTATAAAGCCGCCGGCGCAAAAGCGGATCAGGGCGGAACGCTGGACGAGGTACTGGCAGCCGCTCAGCTGGCCAAGGACAACACCCGCACCGTAGGCTTCGCTCTCACTCCCTGCATTATCCCGGAGGTAGGGCATCCCAACTTTGAACTGGCCGAGGACGAGATGGCAATGGGCATGGGTATTCACGGTGAGCCGGGCATCTGGAACGGCCCTTTAAAAACCTCCCGTGAGATCGCCGAGGAGTCCCTGAACACCCTGCTGGGCGACATGCCCGTTCCAGAGGGCGGCGAGGTGGCTCTGCTGATCAACGGGCTGGGCGCTTCTTCCGTGGAAGAACTGTACATCCTGTCCAACGATGTGACCGAGCTCCTGAAGGCCAGAAATATCAAAATTTATAAGACAATTGTGGGCGAGTACGCCACATCCATGGAGATGGCGGGCGCTTCTATCTCCATCTGCAGGCTGAACGACGAGCTGAAAAACTACCTGGACTATCCGGTGAACACGCCTTTTATCTGTCAGAAATAACCGCCGCAGGCGGCATTCAGAAATCACTGCCGAAAAGGAGAATGAAAAATGGACAAGATTTCATTTGAACAGATCCCGGACCTGTTTGACAGTGTCGGGCTTCTGTTCACAGAGAAAAAAGACGAACTCTGCGAAATGGACGCAAAGCTGGGAGACGGCGATCTGGGCCTTACTATGAGCAAGGGGTATTCCTCTCTTCCCGGCCTGATGCGCGAGGAAGCGGCGGGAGCCGGCGGAGACATCGGAAAAATGCTGATGAAAGCAGGCATGAAGATGTCCTCTCTGGTTCCGTCTACCATGGGCTTCCTGATGTCAACCGGCGTCATGGAGGGCGGAAAGGCCCTGAAAGGCCGCACGGAGCTGGACGGAGCCGGACTGGCCGACTATCTGACCGGCTTTGCCGCAGGCATCCAGAAGCGCGGCAAATGTGAGGCCGGACAGCGTACCATCTACGACGCGGTGCTGCCGGCAGCCCAGGCGGCCGCCAGGACTGTCGCAGAAAAGCCGGCCGCTTCCCTGAACGAAGTCATTTCAGCCGCTCTGGAAGCTGCCAGAACGGGCGTAGAAGCCACTAAAGATATGGTCCCGGTATTCGGCAAAGCTGCCGTTCACGCCGCGGCCTGCGCCGGCGTTCCCGATCAGGGAGCCACCGCCGGCTACTATAAAATCCTGGGCCTTGCCAACTATATCTGCCGCTGAGGCAGGGGATACGCCCCGGAAGGAAATCATAGCATACTGCCGGTGCCCGGAAAACAGACACGCCATGGGCAGAAGCAAGTGGGCACAGGATGCCTCTCCCCGGGCCACCGGCAATTACCAAAAGGGCTGCTACAAAAGCTAACTGGAAATAACAACAATCGCCAGATATAGAATCATCCTCTGAATCATTCTATATCTGGCGATCACTTTCATTCTGGAAACCCTTTTGCGGCAACCGCTGATTCTTCTCCCTGTCCGGATCAAACCTCGCGGTAGTGGTGCTCTCTCAGCGCTTTCATCAGCGTTTCTTCTTCTTCCTTCGTAAACTCTTCCATAGGAGCACGCAGGTGCGCCGTCTGAATCACGCCTTCTTCCCGCAGCACTACCTTGTAAGCAGCAATATTGTTTTTCTCACAGAGAATATTATTCAGCACGTTCGTCTTCCTCTGGAGCTCTCTCGCCTTCACATTATCACCGGATTGAATGGCCGCCCAAAGAGCCGCATAGTGCTCCGGAATAACCTGCGCATTGCCGGATACGGTTCCGTCCCCGCCGGCCGCGCAGACTACGTGGAACAGATCGTCCGGTCCTACAAGCACGGAAAATGTCTCATCGCGCACCAGCATAAATTTCTGCAGCAGAGACATGTTGGGATAGCTGTATTTCAGTCCCACTACGTTGGGGCAGGCAGCTGCCACGTGCTCCGCTACGCTCACATTGATATCGTTAACCGCATTCTGGGGAATCGCGTACAGATATACGGAAAAGTCCTCCGGAACGCTTTTGGCGATCTGCGTATAATACGCAACCAGAGCATCGTCGGAAACTTTGAAGTAGGACGGTGTCACCACACCGATTCCGTCGGCGCCAATTTCCACCGCATGCTTTGCCAGCTCCAGCGTATCTGCCAGAGTCATGGCTCCGGCATGAACAAATACCGGAACACGGCCTGCCGCCTGCTTTACAACCGTTTCACTGACAAGCTTTCTTTCCTCTACCGACAACAGAAGCATTTCGCCTGTGGTTCCGCAGGGATACAGGCAGGACAGTCCATTGTCAATTACGTGATCTGTCAGTTTCTTTAAGGATTCCACATCCACCCTTCCCTCTTCATCAAAAGGCGTAACGATGGGAACCGTTGTTCCATACAGTTTTTTCATACCTATTTTCTCCCTCGTACTATAATATTTAGTGTTTTAAAATGACCGACAGGAACTGTTTCAGACGCTCATCCTCCACGCTGGTGAAAAATTCCTCCGTAGGAGCATCCACGCGGATTTTTGCCTTCTCCAGGAACAGCATGCGGCTGGCCACTTCGCGGGCAAAGCCGATCTCATGAGTTACGATGATCATGGTCATACCCATCTTAGCCAGACGGCGGATGGCATCCAGTACCTCCTTTATCATCTCCGGATCCAAGGCTGACGTAGGCTCATCGAAAAGCATCACGTCCGGCTCCATCATCATGGAACGCACGATGGCAACCCTCTGCTTCTGTCCGCCGGACAACTGATGGGGATAGGAATCCATCTTATCGCCGATACCGAAGGTATCCAGATACTCCTGCGCCTTTTTGATGGTCTCCTCTTTATTCTTCTTCTGCAGCTTGGTGGGGGCGATAATCAGGTTATCCCTCACCGTCAGATTTTCAAACAGGTTAAAGCTCTGGAATACCATTCCGATATGGGAACGGACATCCTTGATGGTTTTATGTGTAACCAGATTGCCCCTGTAATAGATTTCTCCGCCGTTAATCTTCTCCAGTCCGTTGATGGTCCGAAGCAGCGTACTTTTTCCGCCGCCACTGGGCCCGCAGAGCACCACGATCTCATGCTCATGGACATCCAGGCTCATATCGTCCAGTACGGTCAGCTTTCCGAATTTCTTGGTTATGTGCTGCAAGGAAAGCACTACATTTTTATCGTTCATAGTTATCACCCATTATCCTTTTCACTACATATTTTTCCAATTGCTTGCCTGCTACAGTCAGCGCATGACACATAATAAAGAAGATAATCAGCACGCAGCCGTATACGATCAGTGCGTTTGAATAGCCGGACATGGCGATAACGGCACGCTTGGTCAGCTCCATACACCCGATGGTGGACGCAACGGAAGTGCCTTTGATCAGCATAACAAGCTGGCCGATCAGGGCCGGCAGCGCTACCAGCATAACCTGGGGAATAATAATTCGGAGCAATGTAATTGGCATAGGCAGCGACATAGCTTTCGCCGCTTCCCACTGCCCCTTATCGACAGCGAAAATACCGCCTTTGATAATCTCCATGATATAGGCGCCCTGAATCAGGGAAATACCCAGAACAGCAATTGAATAAGTCGTACCTGTGACCATTGTCGCATACAGGAACAACAGAACCAGCATATCCGGAACTCCCCGGATAATCTGTGCATAAACGCCAAGGATCTGGCTTAACACCGGCACTTTCAGCCCGCGAATAATGCCACCTACCAGTCCAATAACACAGGCGCCGATAAACGAACCGAGAATCAGCTGAAGCGTGACTGGAAGCGCCTGTACTATGAGCGTATCAATAAATAAGGTTTTAAGACTTGCTAAGCTCATTACGCTTCTTCGACCTCCGATCCAAAAGTTTCTTGATTCCCATTACAATCAGATAAATAATCATATAAATGGCAGCCGCCGTCAGATAGGCAGTCATTGGCTGCCAGTACTTGGAATTAACCCTGTGAGCCATATAAGTCAGCTCGGTGATGGTAATCCACATCAGCAGAGACGTATCCTTGATGATGATAGAAACCATGTTCATGATTGAATCCTGTACCTTCGACATAGCCTGCGGAATCAGGAAATGTACCAGCGTCTGCAGCTTAGAAAAGCCCATGGCGTAAGCCGCCTCTTCCTGTCCTTTGTCGATGCTCTGCAGGCCGCCGCGGACAATTTCCGCAATAAAGGCGCCGTCATTCAGCACCAGAGCCAGCACACCGATCACGCCCGCATTGACTTCCGTCAGCCTGGCCAGGCCGAAAAACAGGAAGTAAATCTGCACCAGAAGCGGCGTTTCGCGGAAGAAACATACGTATGCGCTGGTTACCCGCCAGATTCCCTTAACTTTCCGGTAATTGATCGAACCGATGATGATACCCCAGATAATCGCCAGAATAATGGCAATCACGGCATACCGTACCGTAACTGCGGTAGCGTTCAGAAAATCCGGAAGAGTCTCTTCAAAAACTCGCCAGTTAAACTCCACGGTATATCCTCCTAACCATAAAAGCGGGGGCAGCGGACGAACCGGGCCGCCGCCCCTGCCATTCTATTTTTATTAATAAGCGGATACTGTCGTCTCCGGTACCCACTCGGTTCCCATATACTGCTGATAGATAGCAGCATAGTCACCATTTACTTTCAGTCTCTGAATATACAGATCAAACACGTCTTTCATCACATAGTTGCCCTGAGCAAATGCAACGCCGTTCAGGTAAGAGGGGCCGTTGCCATCCAGAAGGCGCAGGTTTTCATTGACATTCAGCGGGCCTGCAAATACGACGCCGTCGTCAAACGCCACGTCAATGATTCCGGAGGACAGAGCGTCCTGCCAGGTTCCTGCGGACAGAGTTACCGTCTCGGCTTCCGGGAACAGCTCCGGAATCAGCTCTTCATAAGCGCTTCCCTCTGTTACGCCGATCTTCACGGACTGTCCCTGCAGATCGTCCAGGCTCTGATACGGGGAATCCTGCGTTACACAGCCTTTTCCATGATCTACAAAATAAGGATCACTGAAGGTAATCTGAGAAGCGCGCTCCAGGGTCATATTCATGTTGGCCGCAATCATATCCACCTTGCCGCTGTTTACAGCCGTCAGCATGGCAGACCACTCCAAAGTCTCCCAGTCAACCGTAACGCCCAGCTCTTCTGCAAAGCCGTTGATGATCTCCGGAATAAATCCGGTAATTTCTCCGCTTTCCGGATCCAGATAGCAAACGCCTTCAATGGTGGGGTCGCAGCCTACAACCAGCGTTCCTTCGGATTTGATTCCTTCCAGATAAGCCGCTCCGTTGTCAGAGCCCTCTCCGGAAGCGGAACCGCCGCCCCCGCCGCATCCGGCCAGCATACCTGCCGCCATAACGGCCGCCGCTGCAACTGCTACAAATTTTTTGGACTTTTTCATACTGTCTCCTCCGTTTCTTAAATAAATTTTTTTATTTACAACCGGCATCTTTCACTGCTCTCCCTTTACAGCTTACACACCCAGGGTTGCTCTTTTTATTTCGTATATTTTTTGATGAAGCGGCACAGCCTGCGCACGCCTTCCTTCAGGTCTTCCATATCCGTGCCGCAGGAGATGCGGATCATCTGGCTTGCTGATTTTCCGAAGGTACCGCCGGGCGCTACCGCTACCTTGTCCTCCGCCAGCAGCTTCAGGGCAAATTCCTCGGAATCCATGTCGCAGCAGGCGATGTCTACCATGATGTAGAAGGAGCCATGGGGATAATAGCAGCCCACTCCCTCTTCCCGGAAAATCTCTACCGCCGCGTCTCTTCTGGCTTTATAAATCGCCACAGACTCTTCCACAAAATCCTGGGGGCCGGTGATGGAGGCTTCTGCTGCCTTCTGTGCAACTGCCGTGGCATTTCCCATCATCATAACCATCATCTGATTCATCAGCGTGACAATCTCCTCGGAAGCGATGGCATATCCGATTCTCCAGCCGGTCATGGCATATTTTTTGGAGGCGCCGGACACCAGAATCACTCTTCCGTCCTTATCCAGAGATTTCAGGGAATAATGCGCGCCCTCGTAAACCAGGAAATCATAGATTTCATCAGAAATCACATACAGGTCGTACTTTTCAGCCAGCTCCATGATCATCTTCACGGTCTCCTCGCTGAATACCGCTCCGGTGGGATTGGACGGGGTGTTCACCATGATCGCCTTGGTCTTGTCGGTGATCCTGGACTCGATGTCCTCTCTCCGGGGCTCAAAGCCATTGTCCGCCGGCATTACATATGGCACAGGTATCATATCGTGGCCCAGAGTCAGCATTTCATACACAGGCCATGCCGGATCAGGAATCAGGATCTCATCACCCGGGTTGCCGATGCTGCCCAGCGCCGCATTCAGTGCCATAACCGCTCCGCCTGTGATCACTACTTCTGATATCTTAATATCGATGCCAAGCCGTTTACTGAAATCTTCTGCCACCACTTCCCGCAGCGTCTTGATTCCGGGCACCGGCGTATATTTCGTAAAGCCGTCGTCCATAGCCTTCTTTGCCGCATCGCAGATGTACTTCGGAGTTATGAAATTGGGCTCGCCCGTCTCCAGCCGAATGCAGTCCGGCACCTCGCGGGCAGCATCCTGCAGCTTTCTGATTCCGGATTCCGGAAGGTTCTGAACAATTTTAGACAACTCTTTCATGTTTTTTCTCCTCCATGTTATATATTTTGTGTTCTTTATGAAAGAACATTGTTCTCTTCTCTTTTTCAAATAAAGCGGGCTCATCTGCCTTACTTATGCCTGGCGCTTTCGGCTGCCTCCTTTGGCATATTGTGCATCCTGCCCGGATACTGTAAATTCTGCTGTTCTGCTCTTCTTACAGATAATTTTCTATTTTTTCCACATATTCACGGCCTATTACCGCCCATTTCCGAATCTTTTCTTCCGTAAAATGTGAGCTTAAGCCGCTGACGCTCATGCTGGCATATACCTTTCTGTCTTTGTCGAACACCGGCAAAGCCAGACATTTGATTCCGAATTCATGCTCCATATCGTCGATGGCATATCCCCGAAGCCTTGTCCTGTTCAGTTCCCGCAGCAGCTGCTTCCGATCCGTTATGGTACGGTCCGTATAGGCTGTCAGCTCATTGCTGTCCAGGAAGCGGGCGATCTGCTCTTCCGGCAGATTCGCCAGTATCGCCTTTCCGAGTCCTGTGCAGTGCATTGGCACCTTTAATCCCAGCACCCGCCGGATCAGGCTTGGCGACTGCGACGGATAAGTGGAATCCAGATAAAACACTTCCCAGCCATACGGGATTCCCATATAGACCCGCTCTCCGGTCCGATCCGCCATTTCCTGCATATAAGGCAGTGCAATCCGGGTAATCGGGAAGCTGTCCGTCAATCCTTTGCACAGCACCATAATCTGCATTCCCAGCCGGTATTTTCCGGTAACCGGATTTTGTTCCAGATAGCCCTGCTGCCTGAACGTACACAGGATATTGTGAACGTTGCTCTTGCACAGCCCAAAGCGTTCGCTGATCTCTGTTACGCCCAGCGTCTCGCCGCCGGCAAAACAGTTCAGAATGTCCAGCGCCTTGTGCAGGCTCTTCACCTTTATTTCAATTTCCATCCCATCACTACCCAAATTCATCAAAAGATTTGATGTTCTAATTATAATAAGTCTGTAAATTTTATGCACTGTCTCCTGTTAAAAATATACGTTCTATTTTTTGTATTTCGTACAAGATTCTCGGAAATTTTTCACAAAAAGAGAGCGCAGGCAAAATATCTTTTTGACATTATGCCTACGCTTTTTCCGCGTTTTCCTGTTTTATTCAGAAATCTGTCTTAAAAAGCTGGTTCAGCTCGTCAATCATAAATGCCATAAAAATCTGCATGTCAAAGCTGGCATCCTCTTCCATATCCAGCAGCTCCCGCACCTTGTTGATCCGGTAGCGCACTGTATTTTTATGCAGGTGCATGGTTTCCGCCACCTCCTGGATATTGCCAAATTTTTTCACATACTGCTCCGCCGTCTGATACAGATCCCCGTCGTGCTTCCGGTCAAATTCCAAAATGATCTGTATGATTCTCCGGCTGAACCGCTGAAACCACTCCTGACTCCAGCAGGGCAGCAGGATCTGCCAGATCCCTGTATCCCTGAAAAACACTCTGGATTTTCCGGCTATCTGCGCGTACTTCTCGGCACAGATGGCCTCTTTCATGGCAGAAAGCAGTTCCTCCGGGTCCTCATGCACTTCCCCGGCTCCGATCCAGTAGCTCTCCGGCGGCATCCGCAGGTTTTCCAGCAGAACATCCCGGTATCTGGCATACAGCTTCTCCGTTTTTTCTTCCTTCTCTCCCGCCAGATAAATGACCGCAAAGCAGCCTCCCCGGTAATAGAACACCGGCTGCCTGCTTCTCTCCCGGTCCAGATAATACCTGCGGTAGTCGCGAATCTTCTCCCCGTTCTCCCCCCGGATAAAACAGTACAGAATCCGGTACGGCTCCACCCGGTTGGGCAAAAGCTCTCTGTTCAGCTCCCGCTGACCCTTCAGATCCAGCTCACCTCGCAGGAACAGAGAGATCCGGTGCTCCTGCAGCTCCAGATTATCCCTCTCCGCAATTTTGGACTTCAGGCAGACAACAATGTCCTCAAAGTATGCGTCATCCCGGCCGAACATGAAAATCGGAAGCCCTTTCTCATCCGCATACTCCAGCACCTCCGAAGGCAGCTCCCGGTAACAGACATTCTTCACAGCCAGCGCTCCCACCTGATCGTGGCACAGATCCTGGACAGCCTTCAGCAGGACATCCGGCCGGTCTTTGGCAAACAGCAGGCTGCTGATGACGAAATCGTATTTCCGGAACGTCCATTTTCTGGGAACCTCGCCGTCCTGCAGCGCGTATTCGTAATCCAGAATCCCCACTGCGTCAATACGGTTGTCCAGCCCTTTCTCCCCGGCCACCAGCTGGAACGCCTGAAATTCCTTCAGCTCCCAGACCTCTCTCACTGTAATCGACATAGCTGCGCCTCTCCTTTTCCTCTTTTGTTCCTCCGTCAGACCGCCGTTTCCAGTATTTTTCTATTATAATAGAAACACTGTTGAAAAGCAATTCCGTTCCCGCCGTTCCTATTTTTCTTTTTTCCGGAACAAAAAGACACAGCGGCCTTTTCACCTCTGCGTCTTTGCAAGAACAGTTTTTCAGTTGACGTTCTTATCATACATCCGATTTTTTCAGATTGCAAGCCTCGTTTTCAGGGAGCGTCCGGAATTCGTCATTCGCCCCTGTGCTCCCGCAGCCACAGCAGCCGCACCATCACCCGCAAATCACCGTGGCACATCCGCACCCTGCAAGGCTTTTCAAGCTGGCGGAAAATCCGTGACCTGCACACGGCAGACGGCGAAGGAGGTGCAGAGTAATGGCAAATTTTCCGGAAGAGCTATACTACGAAAATGTTGATCCGCAGGCCAGAGGAGACCAAAAGGGCAGCCATAGTCTTAAGGTTTCAAAAAGCATAAACAAGCCGGAAGAAAAGCTGCACGAGCGTTTAAGCGGCGAAGCCAAGGCGCTGTTCCTCGATTTCTGCAACGCTTACGGAGAACTGACGGGCGAAAGCGGTCTCAATTTCTTTCTTGTCGGCTTCCGACTCGGCGCAAAAATGATTTTTGATACCTTTTGCAGCGAGGACGCACCGTTTGAAAGCTATCTGAAAGACTAATCTAAAATGAGCCTCCTTCCGGCAGAACGTGCCGTTGGAGGTTTATTTTATACCCGATAGGGTGTGTTAAGACTTTTCATGTATATATTTACACCTTATCGGGTATAATATTATTGATAGCAGTTTGACTTTATACCCGTTAGGGTGTAAAATATACATTGATTTGTGCAAAGGAGGCTATCGTACCGTGAATAAAATTGCCGAGTTTATCAAAGAAAACCGGAAAGCCGCCGGACTGACACAGGAGGAGTTCGCCGCCCGCAGCGGGCTGGGGCTTCGCTTTATCCGGGAACTGGAGCAGGGAAAAGAAACGGTTAGAATGGATAAGGTCAATGCTGCTCTTGCCATGTTTGACATGGAAGCCATCCCCGGCAGAAAGGATGATAAATAATGGACGCATTCAGAACAGCCTGTGTTTATATCCGAAACGTTTTTGCAGGAGTGCTATGCGAAACGGACGAAGGGTATTCCTTTTCCTATGACGAGCAGTATTTAAGCCGGAAGGATGCAAGCTCCGTATCCCTTACTTTGCCGCTTTCTGAAAAAACATATACTTCCAAAACGCTGTTCCCGTTCTTTGACGGACTGATCCCCGAAGGGTGGCTGCTCGGCGTTGTGAGCCGGAACTGGAAAATAGACGTCAAAGACAGGTTCGGATTACTGCTGGTGGCTTGCAAGGACGGAATCGGCAATGTCAGTATCAGGGAGGAACGTATATGAATTGTTTATGCTGCGGGAAACCGCTTCGCACCGAAAACACGGATTCCGGCTGGCACAAAAGCTGTATCAAGCGGTTTTTCGGCACAGCCGAGCTCCCCGAAATTGCCATTGATGAAGCCGCATTTGAAACCCTTGCCGCCGAAAGCACCAACAAAGGCTATACTGTTCCCGGCGTTCAGAAAAAGTTGTCCTTGCATCTGTTTTCCGAAGGAAACACTCCAAGGCTCACGCTGGTAAATTATCCTACGGGCTATATCCTGAAGCCGCAGATTCCGGAATTTGAAGCGCTGCCGCAGTCTGAACACCTCGTTATGTGTATGGCGGACACCGCTGGGATCTCCACCGTACCTCATGCGCTCATCATGGAAAAAGACAGTCTGGCATACATCACAAAAAGAGTGGACCGCATATTTACGAAAAACAGTATGCAGATGCTGGCGATGGAGGATTTCTGTCAGCTCGATCTGCGCCTGACGCAGGATAAGTATAAGGGCTCTTATGAGCGCTGTGCAAAGATCATTGAGCGATATTCGTCCCGCAAGGGACTCGATATAACCGAACTCTATCTGCGCTTGGTGTTTTCATTCCTTGTGGGCAACTCGGATATGCATCTGAAAAACTTTTCCCTCATTGAAACCGAAGAAGGAAGCGGGAAATACGTGCTTTCTCCCGCATACGACCTTCTCCCTGTCAATGTCATTATGCCGGAAGACAAAGAGCAATTCGCCCTTGCCATGAACGGGAAAAAGACACATATCCGCAGGAAGGATTTCCTTGTGTTTGCAGAGAAATGCGGCATGACACGAAGTTCTGCTGAAAAAATGATCGCAATGATGGTATCTAAAAAAGAGAAACTTCTTTCCATGTGCCAACACTCCCTCCTCCCGGAGCGGCTGAAAGAACGCCTTGCAAGCCTGATCGAAGAACGGGCAGGTATCTTGAAGGGCTAAACTGGAATTTTGAAAATCGCACATTCGTAAAGAAAAACCTCCTTTGGTACAATGAGCGTAGCAAAGGAGGTTATCTATTATGGCTAAAACAATATTTGAACAAATGGGCGGCACATACACCATGCAGGGCGATTATCGCCTGCCTGATCTTACATTACCCACCGAAGAAGAACGCCCCATAGGCGTGTGGGGACAGCGCCGCCTTCGGTACTTAAAGCAGCACCACAAAATCCTGTACTGCAATCTGCTCACTTCCGGCAAGCTCCACTCCCATCTCGCTGATGTGGAGGAAGAAGCGCAATCCCTCTTTCTTCGGCTAGTCAAAGAATACGCCGAGCGGGAGGGCTTGACCGAGCAGCTGAAAGCGGAAAATCCAACGGAGTGGGTGCAGAAAATGAACAACATCCGCAGCCGTGCGTCGGAAACCGTTTATGCCGATTTGATTTTTGCGTAACAACAGAAAAAGTGAGAAAGAAATTAGTCAAGTGTGATTTACCGAATCATACTTGACTAATTCTGATTTTGTGGTATACTATATGCAGTGAATCTATCGGCAGATGGGAGGATACCGTCATGTTTATCGGCAGAGAGCGTGAACTTGCGGCGCTGAATAAGCTGTACGAATCGGATAAGTTTGAATTTGTTGTAATCTACGGTCGCCGCCGTGTCGGCAAAACGGCGCTGATCAGTCGCTTTATAGAAGATAAAAACGCCATCTATTTTATGGGCGTAGAGAGTAACGCCAAGCAGAATCTTGAAAATTTCAGCAAGAGCATTCTAAGCTTTAGCACCGGCATAGATGCTGAAACCTCTTTCCTGTCCTTTCAGGCGGCTTTGGAGTATGTGTTCAAGCTGTCCGAAAAAGAACGGATTATTCTTGCCATTGACGAATACCCCTATGTCGCCCG
>DVJR01000076.1 GCA_018716575.1 Candidatus Scatomonas merdavium
AAAGGCAACTGCCGCAGTCATAGCCAGGCGCAAGAGCTATCTCGTCAGTAACAGTATTATACAAAAATCCCCAATTGCCGTTATGCCGGTCCCAGTTGCCAATCAACGCATCAACAATAAACATATCCCAAAAACGTTCTGAAAGTTCATAGGGATCCCATCTTCTGTAAACAACTGTTTTTGATTATTGCCGTCATTCATGTTTTTCTCCCTGAACCAAACTCACAGATTTCCCTGTATGCCGTCCCAGACCAGCCCGAAGAATTCCCGCACCATATAGTGCGGCAGCAGGACGCTGCGAAACGGCGCCGCTATGCCCGTGATCCGGCCGCCTGCCAGCGTCTTTGCAATCCGGACAGCCCGGAATACGTGAAAATTGTTGGTGACAATACCCACCCTTGCTTCCGGATCGTCAATCATTCGGAAGCTGTTGACGATATTCTCCTCCGTATCCCCGGACTGATCCTCCATCCATATCCTTTCCGGAGCGATTCCCATTTTTTCCAGCTCCGCCTTCATGCAGGCCGCCTCGCTCAGTTCCTCGCCCCGGCCCTGACCGCCGGATACGATGGCTACCGTTTCCGGATTTTCTTCCAGATATTCCGCCGCCTTCTCGATTCTGTGGCGCAGCGCTCTCGTAGGCCTATTTCCCCGCACCGCCGCTCCCAGAACCACAATGTAGTCCAGGCCCGGCTCCCCTGACGCGCCCATGCCGCTGACGATCATTCCTTCACCGGTCACAAAGACGGCCAGAACCACAAGCAGCGCGACGGCCGCGCCTTTCTTCACGCCCCGGGGCAGCGGCAGCCCTCCGAAGCGGAATTCCACGACAGCCAGCGCCAGACAGACGATTCCCGCCGCCAGCCACAGAAACAGCATCGACAGATGGAACCCTCCGTAGCTGCCGCAGAGAAAATAATAAATCAGAAACAGAATTCCAAGAATCAGGAAAATCATCATTTTTTTCACCTCTGCTGTGTTCCTCCCTCCTCCGTCCCTCACCTTCTGACATTAAAAACTTTTGAACAGGGCGTCAGGCTGCTGCGTTATCTGCCTGTGAAGACAAAAGTCATTCCGACGTCCGCGGCTGTATCTGCCTATCCGGTTATCCCCATTTGCTCTTTCGTTGCCTGCAACCGCTCCTGCAAATCCTGGGCTGTTATTGAATCACTTTCATATACGCCTCCATTATAAGAATCACCTGCACTAATCTGATCGAAATACAAATTGAATGTATCCATGTCTATCTGTTGGCCGTTCAGGTAATATTCCATACCAGTCACATATACACCAGACGCGAGTTCTACGGATTCAAGGGTGTATTCCGTGACAAATGCGCCATTTTCGAACTTCAGCAATTCCAGATCCACGTTGGATCCGGTAAAGCCAGTTACCAGGTAATTTGTTCCGTTCCAGTTGATATACTGGCAGTGGCGTCCAATATCGCCGTGCTGCACATAAGCATCTTCATAGACGCGGACGGGTGTTCCATTTTCCATCGTCCACACGTCTATAGACGGCCAGGCACAGTATTCAATGCCTTCCGGATAAGGGACGGAATAGCCAATCACCAGCTCCTCTGTGCCGTTCTGATCAAAGTCCACAAGCTGAAGGAGGAATACGCCCGTATAATTCGTGCCATACCTTTGCTCATAGAACTGTAACTCTCCATACTGGTCTTCATACTGGTTGACGATTTCTGCATAGGCCTCTATGGAATTCTGACCTGGGGACAGGCGAAGCTCTGTGTCTCCATCAACAGTGACCGTCCGCTGCATTTCCGTACCATCGCCAGCCACAACTCTGACCGTATAGGTACCCGGGGCAAGCGTTATACGGTATACCTCTTCCCCCGCATCATTTCGTGACAGGGACGGTTCCTGAATTAATCCATAGACCCCGTTTTCATCATCCGCAGCCCACACCTCTACGGTAGCGTCGGATAAAAACGTCCCTTCTTCATCTTCCGGAATAATATCCAGATCAGCCAAATTTATCGGGATTTCCACATAAGCGGCATTGTTGTCGAACACCATGCCGGAGAGATCCAGTGTAACTGTTTTCACCTGCCAACTACCATAATTGATATCAATCTGGCAGGTTCCTGATGGATCAATATCCGCTATGGAGAAGGGTCTGCCATTTAACTCCGAACCGCTAATCCGGCGGTCATAAAGCTGCGTTGTCCCATCTGAGAGTGTCTGCATGACATGTATGGATAATTGATCCGGATCCAAAGCGCCCTCCTCCCAGTTCAGCGTCACATCCAGATACGGATCCACCAGGCGGAAGGGCCCCTGTTTCCTCATGACAAAACGCCCGCCCCAGAAGTTCACATTTTCGCCAAAACTGTCCTCATATGCAGTAACAGCCTGGTCCAGTGCCTCTTCAATTTCCATGTAGTACCCATTCTGCATCTGCGTCAGGTTCCGGGCTGTTTCACTTAAAACTTCGTTGGAATACACGATATTAATAGCGTTGCTTGCGCCTACATAGGCGTCAAACCCCTTATCGATCAAAGTATCCGCCATGCGTCCTCCATCCGCTCCGCTGTAGCAGGATCCGGTAAAGAACAGGCCGCCTTCCACTTCGCAGGCATATTTTTCAAAAAAGCGGTAATTCACGCCATAGGTTTTCCCCCCGCATACATTTAAGAGGGGCGGCCCGCCATCATTCGGTTCCTGCCTGTCCTCTGCGTATGCAGCCTCGGTTTCCTTTGTCATTCTTTCATCCAGTACAAAGGCAAAAACAACTTCCCCGTTATCTTCTGTATAAATACCGCCATGCCCTCTCCAGAACAAAGCACGAATCTGATTTTGATCCATTGCCCCCAATATATCCTGCAATTCTGCAACCGTCAGATCATCGTCATAGTCAAATGTCTGAAATCCACTGATACTACTTGAAATGATTTCGCCTGCGTTGGCATGCCCTGTGTTTTCCAGGCCTGAAGTAAGATTTACCGTCAGGATCCCCTGATCACCCTCTCCGGCCCATGCGTCCTGGATAGCCGGCAGGTAAACGGTCGTCGAACCATCATTCAGGAAGAAGGATACGGAAGCACCTTCATCGCAGTATGCTGCATCTTTAATTTCTCCACTGTCCACAAGATCCAGGGCATAGTCGTAGACTGCCTTCGCGGCTTCCCGCAGCATATCCTCATCATAATCAATCATGCCATTCTCATTCAGCCAGGGAGTAATAATTTCATCCACCTGATTGCTGATTTGTGAAGCGA
>DVJR01000077.1 GCA_018716575.1 Candidatus Scatomonas merdavium
GCCGTTCTTTCCGGTGATCATGCCCTGATTGAACAGCTTCTGGAAGGGCTCGTCAAAGTCGATCACGCCGATGTCACAGAGGAACTTGGTATAGAATCTGGAATACAGGAGGTGCAGCACCGCGTGCTCCACGCCGCCGATGTACATATCCACCGGCAGATACTTGTCCGCCTTCTCTCTGGATACCAGTTCTTTGTCATTGTGGTTGTCCACATACCGCAGGAAATACCAGGAAGAGCCTGCCCACTGGGGCATGGTGTTGGTCTCCCGCCTGGCGTCTGCGCCGCAGACCGGACACTTGCAGTTCACCCACTCGTCAATGGCAGCCAGCGGCGATTCGCCGGTGCCGGTGGGCTGATAGCTCTCCACGTCCGGCAGCTGCAGCGGAAGCTCCTCCTCCGGTACAGGCACATTGCCGCAGTGGGGGCAGTGAACGATGGGAATGGGCTCGCCCCAGTACCGCTGACGGGAGAATACCCAGTCGCGGAGCTTGTAATTGACAGTCTTTTTCCCGATGCCCATCTTCTCAATCATCATCGGAGCTTCCTTCTTCAGCACGGCGGACTCCATGCCGTTCCATTCTCCGGAATTGATCATGGTGCCGGACGCCTCCGTATAGGCCTCCGTCATATTCTCGATTTCTTTTCCGTCCTTCGCGATGACCTGTACGATGGGCAGGCCGAATTTCTTCGCGAACTCAAAGTCTCTGTCGTCATGGGCGGGCACACACATGATCGCTCCGGTGCCGTAATCCGCCAGCACGTAGTAGGACAGCCAGATAGGCACCTTGGCCTGATTCAGCGGGTTGACCGCATAGCTTCCCGTGAACACGCCGGTCTTTTCCTTGGCCTGCATCCGGTCCACGTTGGACTTCATGGAAGCCTCATAGATATACTGCTCCACGGCCTCCTTCTGCTCCGGCGCAGCCAGCTTCGCGGCCAGCTCATGCTCCGGAGAGAGCACCATGAAGGTGGCGCCGAACAGGGTGTCGGGACGGGTGGTGTAGACGGTGATCTTCTCATCCCTTCCAGCCACCGGGAAATCCACTTCCGCGCCGTAGGACTTGCCGATCCAGTCGGTCTGCATCTTCTTGACCTTCTCGGGCCAGTCCAGCTTGTCCAGGTCGTTCAGCAGCCGGTCCGCATATTTCGTAATCCGCAGCATCCACTGACGGAGATTTTTCTTGGTCACTTCCGCGCCGCAGCGCTCGCATTTTCCATCCACCACTTCTTCATTGGCCAGGCCCGTCTTGCAGGAAGGACACCAGTTGATGGGGAACTCCTTCTCATAGGCCAGCCCGTTCTTGAACATCTGGACGAAAATCCACTGGGTCCATTTGTAAAACGCCGGATCGGTGGTATTGACTTCCATATCCCAGTCGTAGATCGCGGCGATGTCGTTGATCTGCTTCTTGATATTCGCCACGTTTTCCGCCGTGGATTTGGCGGGATGAACGCCCATCTTAATGGCATAGTTCTCCGCCGGCAGGCCGAAGGCGTCCCATCCCATGGGATGGATCACGTAGTAACCCTGCATCAGCTTATAGCGGCTCCATACGTCAGAAATCACATAGCCTCTCCAGTGGCCCACATGCAGTCCGTTGCCGGACGGATACGGGAACATGTCCAGACAGTAGTATTTCGGCTTCTTGCCGTCATTGATGTTAATCGGTTTCTTTTCCCAGTTCTCACGCCACTTTTTTTCAATCGCTTTGTGATTAAATGGTATTGCCATCTCTATTTCCTCCTCGCAGTGCTGCGTTATCTGTCAGAAAAGCCCTTACAGCGGGCTGACATCACAAAAACATTATATTTTCCGCCTGTGTAATTGTCAAGGAAAAACAAGTAAAAAGGCCGCCCCGAACATGTTGTCCGGGCGGCCTCGGTATCAATTCTCACTTACAGATTCTCAGGCTTTTCCGTCGCTTCCCAGCACCTCTTTGATCTTGTGAGCTACTACGTCTTTTACATAGGCGCGTCCCACTTTCAGATACTCTCTGGGATCGAATACTTCCGGCTTCTGGAACAGTACCTCGCGGATACCGGCCGTCATAGCCAGACGCAGGTCGGAATCGATATTGATCTTGCAGACTGCGGATTTCGCCGCCTGGCGCAGCATATCCTCCGGAATGCCGATGGCATCCGCCAGATTTCCGCCGTTGTCCTGGATGATCTTCACGTATTCCTGGGATACGGAAGAAGCTCCGTGCAGCACGATGGGGAATCCCGGAAGACGTTTGGAAACTTCATCCAGGATATCGAACCGAAGCTGCGGCTTCTGGCCCGGTTTGAACTTGAACGCGCCGTGGCTGGTTCCGATAGCGATAGCAAGAGAATCCACGCCTGTTCTGGATACGAATTCCTCCACTTCGTCCGGCTGTGTATAGGAAGCGTCAGCCGCGCTTACGTTTACATCATCCTCAATGCCGGCCAGCTTGCCCAGCTCGCCTTCTACCACTACACCCTTGGAATGCGCGTATTCCACAACCTTACGGGTCAGCTCGATATTTTCCTCGAAAGAGTATTTGGAACCGTCGATCATAACAGAAGTAAATCCGCCGTCGATGCAGGATTTGCAGATGTCAAAATCTGCGCCGTGATCCAGATGCAGAGCGATGGGAATATCATTTTCAATCAGGGCAGCCTCCACCAGCTTCACCAGATAGGTATGATTCGCATACTTTCTGGCGCCTGCGGACACCTGCAGAATCAGCGGAGAATTCAGCTCTCCGGCCGCTTCCGTAATTCCCTGTACAATCTCCATGTTGTTCACATTGAATGCTCCGATGGCATATCCGCCTTCATAGGCCTTCCGGAACATATCAGTTGTCGTTACTAATGCCATAACGCTTCCTCCTTTAAAATATTTTGGAAATAATGTTTCTCAGGCATTTCGGTAATCTCTATACCAGTAATAGTATAGGATTTCTTCGGGTATCTGTCAATCTGCTTTTATCCGAAAATCAGAAAAAGCGCCGGCCGTCAGACGGAATCTCTCCCCTCCGCCGGCCGGCGCTGTCCTTCCATAATCAGCTGCTTTTCAGCAGCTCCAGATACTGCTCTTCATCCATCTGTGCCAGGCATCCTTCGTACCCCCAGCCGAGATAAATGCTGTAAAGATTCTGAATATAGTAGGTGCTGCCGTAACGCACCATGCTTACAGCGCCTCTGTAAGTGCTTCCCCCGTATTCATACAGAACACCGTATTCCGCCATCTCATCTGCGCCGTAGAACTTTGCGCCCTCTTCCCAGAACGTCTGAGCGGAATAGCTGCGGGCAGAATCGCTTTCCGGATCGTAGGGTACAGCATCTACCCTCACCACACGGAAGGTATCCAGAGCGTCCAGCTGCGCCGCCTCCTGGATATCAGAAATAATCGTATCCAGCCCGCCGTCATCTTCAACGTACAGCGGGGTCATCTGAAGATACTCTTCCTTTGCTTCTAGGCTGAAGCACAGATTTGCAATCTGCCGGGCAGCCGTTCCCCTGCCGCAGATAGCATTGGTTTTCCGGAAAATACTGTTCTCTGCCGGATAACCCATCCCGAGATACCACGCTCCCATATATTCTATCTGCTTTCTGAAATCGCTGTTTTCTGTCATATGGGAAACCGCAAACATGGAAACGGCCCTGTCCACGTCATTTGCCGCTATGGCTTTTCCGAACTCTTCCATCAGCTTTTCCGGAGAGCTGTAGCCCCGGTCGGCAGGGATTCCGCCGCCGGTCAGTTCCCTGACCAGGGGCAGGCCCGCAAAATTCTGAAGCACCAGAATCACGGCCAGAACGATCGTCACAATACCGGAAATCAGAAGGGGCCTGCGTCGTTCCGTCCGGCGGGCGGAACGCTCCGCCAGCTCCGTTTCTGTTTCCCGGTCCGAAGCATCGGAATATCCGCTCCCGCCGCTTCTCTCCACGTTCTCCGCCCCGGACTCCGGCTCTTCGGAGTATTCCGCCTCTTCGGAATACTCCGGTCCGAAATCGTATTCGCCCGCGCTCTGAAAAACTCTGTCGTCCGGTTCTTCCAGGTCTTTTACGGGGGCGCCGCACTTTCCGCAGAAACGGACGCCCTCACGAAGCTCGCTGCCGCACACTTCGCATTTCATGGAATCCCCCCTTATGAAATGCCGGCCTTACTCCTCTACCTTCGTCAGCTTGCTGGCTCTGGCCGCAATCTCCTTCGTCTGCACTTCTGCAGGAGCCTGCTCGTATCTGGCAAAGCTGTATTCGAAATCGCCGCTGCCGCCCGTCATGGACCGCAAGCTGGTGGAATAGCCGTAGATCTCCAGCTCGGGCACTTCCGCCTCAATGACAGTATTGCCGTCCTTATCCGGATTCATGCCCAGCACGCGGCCTCTGCGCTTGTTCAGATCGCCCATGACGTCGCCTGTGTACTTGTCGGGCACTCTCACCTTCATGGTCACGATGGGCTCTAAAAGCACTGGGCCCGCTTCCATGAAGCCTTTCTTGAAGGCCATGATCGTAGCCGTCTTGAAGGCCATTTCCGAGGAATCCACCGGATGGTAGGAGCCGTCATACAGCACGGCCTTCACGCCCACTACCGGATAGGCTGCCAGGGGGCCCGCCTGCACGGATTCCGCCAGACCTTTTTCCACAGCCGGGAAATAGTTCTTTGGCACCGCGCCGCCCACCACTTCTTCTTCAAATACATAAGGCACTTCCAGATCGCCCGAGGGCTCGAAGCGCATCTTCACATGACCGTACTGACCGTGGCCGCCGGACTGCTTTTTATACTTAGCTTCTACATCAGATTTCTTGCGGATAGTCTCGCGGAAGGCTACCTTTGGCCTGGAAAGCTCTACCTCTACCTTATAACGCTCCTGCAGCTTGCTGACGATAATATCAATATGCTGATCGCCAATGCCGCAGATCAGCGTCTGATGGTTGGCGGAATCATTAACCACCTTCATGGTCTGATCCTCCTGCATCATCCGGGAGAACGCCTGGGAAATCTTATCCACATCCCCTTTGTTCACCGGTTTATACCGCTTGGAGGTATAGGGTTTGGAAAGGGCCGTTCTGGCATAGACCACCGGATGGGCCTTCGTGGCCAGCGAATCGCCGGTCTTCGCGTCGCCCAGCTTTGCGATGGCACCGATATCTCCCGCATGGAGCTCCGGCACCTCGAGAGGCTTGGAGCCCTGCAGCACATAGAGCTTGCTGAGCTTCTCTTCCTTATCCTGTTCCACATTGTAAAGGGCGTCGTCGTTCTTGATAACGCCGGAGCAGACCTTGATCAGGGAATACTTGCCCAGGAACGGGTCCACAATCGTCTTGAAAATAACGGCGCTCTTGGCCTTCTGGAAATCGTAATCCGCATCGAATACGGCTCCGCTGTTCTTATCCAGTCCGGCGCGTTTTCTCTGGGAGGGATTGGGGAAATATTCCACGATGTCATCCAGCAGATTGGAAACGCCCTGCAGATTTACCGGAGAGCCCATGCATACGGGCACCAGGCTGCCGTCTCCCACGTTCACGGCCAGCGCGGACATGATCTCCTCCACGGAGAACTCCTCTCCGCCGAAATAGCGGTCCATGAATTCCTCGCTTGTCTCCGCTACAGACTCCATCAGCGCT
This sequence comes from Candidatus Scatomonas merdavium, assembly GCA_018716575.1. Classification (GTDB taxonomy): domain Bacteria; phylum Bacillota; class Clostridia; order Lachnospirales; family Lachnospiraceae; genus Scatomonas; species Scatomonas merdavium. Next base: position 5,595 of record DVJR01000077.1, read on the forward strand.
TCCCTGTATGTGTCCAGGTATTCCTTCGAATACTCCGGAATCTCGCACTCTTCCTTCTTATCCTTCTCCACGAAACGGCGGCCCTTGTATTTTACGATGTTTACATAGCCGACGAATTTCTCATTCTCACGAATCGGCATGTGGATGGGGGCGATTCTCTTGCCGTACAGCTCCTGGAGCTGCTCCACCACCTTCCGGTAGCTGACATTGTCGATATCCATATCCGTAACGAAAATCATCCTGGGCAGCTGGAACCGTTCGCACAGATCCCAGGCCTTCTGAGTGCCTACCTGCACGCCGGCCTTGCCGGAGATCACGATTACTGCCGCGTCTGCCGCCGAAGCCGCCTCTTCCGCTTCACCTACGAAATCGAAGAAGCCCGGCGTATCCAGAATATTAACCTTTACCTTGTTCCATTCGATGGGAACCACTGAAGTGGAAATTGAAAATTTTCGCCGGATCTCTTCCTTATCAAAATCACTGACCGTATTTCCGTCAGCCACCTTGCCCAGACGATTAGTAATTCCGGAAAGGTATGCCATGGCCTCTGTCAGGGTAGTCTTCCCCGAGCCGCCGTGTCCCAGCAGCACCACGTTTCTGATTCTGTCAGTTCTGAAAACGTCCATATGTAATACCTCCAATTAAGATTCTAAGCCGTTCAAGAATGTCTGGTCAGTCGGTTTCCAGTCAGTTCAAGCCCGCCATGTGTATATTTTACTAAAATTGCACCATTTTTTCAAGTATTTTATGAATTATTGCCAACATATTTCTGACGATTCGAACTTCTCTTTTGAATATTATTTTTCGATTTAAAGTGTTAAACTTTAAACTGATAAATCGTTGACTTTTTCTCCGGTATCAAGTAAAATGTATACGTCGCTGCAGGGCAGGCAGCCTGGCAGCTCTTTCATTTATATTCAACTTTTCAGGAAAGGCAGGAATTTTATCAATGATTATCGTAATGAAACCCCATGCGCCGCAGGCGGCGGTGAATCGGGTCACAGATCTGATACAGGAAAAAGGACTGGAAACCCACCTGTCCGTGGGCAAAGAGGTCACGATCATCGGCGTGGTCGGCGACAAAAACCGACTGGCTGGTGAAAATCTCAGGATTCTGCCCTGGGTGGACAAGCTGGTTCCAATCACGGAAAGCTACAAGCTTTCCAACCGAAAATTCCACCCCGAGCCCACCCGCGTTCGGGTGGGTAATCATGAAATCGGCCCGGACACCCTGACCATCATGGCCGGCCCCTGCGCGGTAGAAACCGAGGAACAGCTCATGACCATCGCACGGGAGGTAAAAAAAACCGGGGCACAATTCGTCCGCGGCGGCGCATACAAGCCCCGTACTTCCCCCTACTCCTTCCAGGGCCTGGAGGAAGAAGGACTGCGGTACATGGCGGAGGCAAAAAAGGAATACGGCCTGAACACTATCTGCGAGGTCATCAGCGAGAAAGCCATCGAAGCTGCCGCCAAATATGTGGATATGCTTCAGATCGGCGCCCGGAATATGCAGAATTTCCAGCTTCTCCGGGAGGCCGGCCGCTCCGGGATGCCCATCCTGCTGAAACGCGGCCTGGCGGCTACCATCGACGAATGGCTCAACGCGGCGGAATACATCATCGCAGAAGGCAACCCCAACGTGGTGCTGTGCGAACGGGGCATCCGCACCTATGAGACGGCCACCCGGAACACCCTGGACTTAAGCGCCGTACCCGTTATCCGTGAGAAATCCCATCTGCCCGTCATCGTAGACCCCAGCCATGCCACAGGCGTCAGAGCCTACGTGGCGCCCCTGGCGAAGGCCGCCGTGGCCTGCGGCGCCGACGGCCTGATGATCGAAGTGCACAACGACCCGGAACACGCTCTGTCCGACGGCCCCCAGTCTCTGACTTTCGACTGCTTCGGACAGCTCATGACAGATTTGCAGGCTTACATCAGCCTGGCAGGAAGGAAGCTGTAATGCAGAATACCCGTATCGGATTTATCGGCCTGGGGCTTATAGGCGGCTCCATCGCCAAGGCTCTCCGGAAATTTCATCCGGACTATGAGCTGCTGGCCTATTCCCACACCAGAAGCACTCTGGACGCCGCTCTTTCAGAGGGCGTCATTGATATCGCCTGTACGGAGCATGATCCTCTTTTCGCCACGTGCAGATACATTTTCCTGTGCGCGCCCGTGCAGACCAATATCAGCTATCTCCCGTTTCTGAAGGAGATCATTCAGCCGGGCTGCACCCTGACGGACGTGGGAAGCGTCAAGGGGGAAATGGAGGCGGCCGTGGAGGCAGCCGGGCTGTCCCCATACTTCATCGGCGGACACCCCATGGCCGGTTCAGAAAAGACCGGCTTTGCCAGCTCCACCGACTATCTGCTGGAAAACGCATACTACGTCGTCGCTCCCTCCCCCCGGGCGGAGCTGTCCGCCGTGTCCGCCTATGTGGACCTGGTCTCTTCCCTGGGCGCCATCCCTCTTGTGCTGACCAGCGAAGAGCACGACTACGTGGTTGCCGGCGTCAGCCATCTGCCGCACATCGTCGCCTCCTGCCTGGTGAACGCCATCGCGAAGCTGGATACGCCCCAGGAACGGATGAAGCTGATGGCCGCCGGCGGCTTCCGGGACATCACCAGGATCGCCTCTTCTTCTCCCGTCATGTGGGAACAGATCTGTCTTTCCAACGCGGGGCAGATCTCCGGCGTACTGGACGAATACATACGGCTTCTTATTCAGGCCAAATACATGATCGACCGGCACGACGGCGAGGGGCTCCGGCAGATGTTTCAGGATTCTAAAAACTATCGGGATTCTCTGACCGATACCGTCTCCGGCCCCACCCCCCGGCAGTATGTGCTGTACTGCGATATTTACGACGAGGCAGGCGGCATCGCCACCATTACCACCCTGCTGGCCATGAACGGCATCAACATCAAAAATATCGGCATCGTCCACAACCGGGAATTCGAAGAAGGCGTGCTGCGGATCGAATTCTATGAGGAACCGGACTGCAGCAAGGCGCTTACCATTCTGGAAAACAGAAACTATACGGTGCGGAAGCGACAGTAGCCGCTTTCTGTGCTGTCTGCTTCCCGGAGGGCCGCTCCGGGGCATTCCTGCAAAGCCATTATTTTACTGCGCCGCCACCCCGGCGGCAGAACGGAGAATATTATGAAATTTATCCATACCGCAAAACCGCTGAAGGGCGAGCTGTCCGTGCCGGGAGACAAATCCATCTCACACCGGGCGGTCATGTTCGGCTCTCTCGCCTCCGGAACTACGGAAATTACCCATTTTCTGAAAGGCGCGGACTGCCTTTCCACCATCAGATGCTTCCGGCAGATGGGCGTGGAAATTGAGGAGCAGAAGGACCGGATACTGGTGCGCGGCAGGGGGCTGCACGGCCTGTCCGCCCCTTCTTCTGTCCTGGACTGCGGCAACAGCGGGACAACCACCAGGCTGATCTCCGGTATTCTGGCTGGACAATCCTTTTCTTCGCAGCTGACAGGAGACGCTTCCATCCGGAAGCGCCCCATGGGACGTATTATCCGACCCTTACGCCAGATGGGGGCTTCCATCGAAAGCCTGTCCGGAAATGACTGCGCCCCTCTGCGCATCGAAGGGCAGCCTCTGCACGCCATTTCCTATGATTCTCCCGTGGCCTCCGCCCAGGTGAAGTCCTGCGTGCTGCTGGCCGGCCTTTACGCCGACGGTCCTACCAGCGTCACAGAGCCTGCTCTTTCCCGTAATCATACAGAGCTGATGCTGAGTTCGCTGGGAGCAGAGCTCACCTGCAGGGGCACCACTGCTACCATAAATCCAGAACCTGTTCTCACCGGTACGTCAATCCACGTGCCCGGCGACATCTCCTCCGCCGCCTTCTTCCTGGCAGCCGGCCTGATGGTTCCTGGTTCTGAGATTCTGTTGAAAAACGTAGGCATCAACCCCACCCGAGACGGAATACTCCGCGTCATACGCGCCATGGGAGGCAGCCTGGAGATCCTGAACAGGACGAATTCAGGAGGTGAGGAGGCGGCTGACCTGCTGGTACGCAGCAGCTCTCTGCACGGCACCGTTCTGGAAGGGGAGCTGATCCCCACTCTTATTGACGAGATCCCGGTCATTGCCGTTCTGGCTGCGTTCGCAGAAGGCACCACCATTATACGAAACGCCGAAGAACTGAAGGTAAAAGAATCCAACCGGCTGGATATTATGGTGGACGGACTGTCACGTATGGGCGCGGACATTGAAGGCACCGACGACGGCATGATCATCCGCGGAGGAAAGTCTCTGCACGGCGCAGTCATCGACAGTCATCTGGATCACCGGATCGCCATGTCCTTTGCCGTAGCCGCCCTGGCAGCTGACGGAGAAACAGAAATTCTGGATGCGGACTGCGTAAATATTTCCTACCCGGAATTTTACCGTGATTTGAAAATGCTGCTGATATAATACTTTGATTTTTACTGAAATTGTGATAATCTATATCTGGGAATATATGTATCTGAGGGAGGAATCAAAATTATGCGGCAACGCATAAAGAATTTTTTTCAGCTCATGAGGACAGAACTGAAAAACAGAAAGGCATTCTATAAAAATGCCGCAGACGAAAACGCTGTCTTTAATATAAAAAATCTATTAGCAGCCAATGTCGCGGCCCTTGTCTTTCTGATCGGATTCCTTCTTCTGACGCCGTATATTATAGCAGGCTGGCAGCCTACTCCGTATCACCTGGGATTTCTCCCGGCGCTGTTTCTCTGCTTCATTATAACTCTTCTGTATTTTTTACGAAAAAACTGGCAGGGCAGAACTGTCTCGATATTGTGCATTCTCTTCTTCCTTGTGCTTCTTACTTTTTCCATCCTGCTTGACACAGTCGGAACGCCAGAGGGATCGGGAACTTTTCTTCCGATGATGTTTATTATTATTCCCTCGCTGTTTACTCTTCCTTTCTACATCAGCTACTCTTTGTGCATCGGAGCGGAAATTGTATACATATTCCTGTTATGTACTTTGAAACGGAATATCATCGGACAGTACGACGCGTTCAGTTCCATCGTAGCCCTGGCTTTTTCCGTTATCGTTGCGAATATGATTTTATCCCTGAAAGTCAGGGATCATACGATACAGGCAAAATACAAACAGCTGAGCATGACAGATACGCTGACAAATATCCTGAATAAAACAGCCAGCTTTACAGCTTTTCAGGAATATTTCGAAGCCTGCAATCCTTTTGTAACCTGCACCCTTATTATTATGGACCTGGATCATTTCAAGACGTTAAATGACACAAAGGGCCATGCTGCTGGCGACCGCGTCCTGCACC
>DVJR01000078.1 GCA_018716575.1 Candidatus Scatomonas merdavium
GGTGTATGTGCTGGCCGGTGATGAAGGGGGAACGATGCCGGAATACTACCACCGAAAGCTGGAGCGGATGGCGGACGGCTGTTTTGCGGTGAAATATCAGGAAGAAACCGTACTGATTGTCAACAGAAGGACTGCGCCGTATCCTACGCGGTGGAGCTGCTGAAAACGTACGCACGGGCGGATCTGATCCATCCGGCTCTTTATGAGCTGATGGTATACGATGAAAAAAATCACGCGGAGCTGACGGATACGCTGGAGGCGTATCTGCTGTGCCGCCACAACTATGTAAAGACGGCGGAGAGGCTGTGCATTCACAGGAATACTCTGCTCTACCGCCTGAAACGGATCGGGGAGCTCACCGGACTGGATCTGGAGAAAGAGGACGCGGAACTGCACCTTCTGCTGTCCTTCCGGATCCTGAAGCAGAAAAGGGAGTAAAGGGGCGGAACGGGGGTATACGCCGCGTACAATTTTGCCCCGGCGCCATTGCGGAAGGCCCGGAACAGCCGGTATAATTGTTTTATCAATTAATGAACCGGCGAGAAGGAGGCGGGCTTATGAAAAACTATGTTATTACGATTGCGCGGGGATTTGGGAGCGGCGGAAAATATATCGGAACGAAGCTGGGAGAACGTCTGGGCATTCCCTGCTATGAGCGGGAAATTCTGGCCATGGCCAGCGAGGAGAGCGGGCTGCACGAAAGCATATTTGCCCGGACGGACGAGAAGCTCCGGGGGAGCTATCTGATCCATGCGATCCGATCCCTGCGGGTGAAGAAAAATATCCAGCCGGAGGATCGGGAATTTACCTCGGACAAGAATCTGTTTCAGATACAGTGCGGGATCATCCGGACCCTGGCGGAGACAGAATCCTGCGTTATCATCGGAAAGTGCGCGGACTACGTGCTGGCGGACCGGGAAAATGTGCTGTCCGTCTATGTGGACGCGCCGCGGAAGGCCTGCGTGGAATCCATCATGGCGAAAATGAACGTGACGGAGAGGGAGGCGAACCGCCTGATTGAGCGGACGGACCGTTATCGGGCGGATTACTATAAATATTATACGGGCGGGAAGGACTGGGTAAATCCCACCAATTACCATCTGTTCCTCAACAGCGACAAGATCGGCAGAGACCGCTGCGTGGATCTGCTGGAGGGAATCGTCAGTCAGATGTTCCGGCTTCCAGCTTCTCCAGAAGATCAGAAATGACGCATCCCACGCTTTCGTAGTGCAGATAGTCGGTGATGCGGGAATCCACCAGCACCTGTGTCTGGGCGGGAAAATCCTCGTCCGCGTCCCAGAAGATCAGGCGCAGGGGTATCTGCGGAAAGGCGTAAAAGAGATAGGCAGCGTCGCCTTTTACCGGAAGGGCATGGCCGCCCAGGGCTTCGCACTGCCTGCGGAGCAGAGGCGTCTTTCCGGTGAAGCGGAGGGAAAAAGGCGTCAGCAGAGGATCACTCTGGCGGCTCCGGATGGAAGCGCCGTCCAGCTCCGTGTTGGGCACCCAGATGCCGGAGGTCCGGGGCTGATCCTTCGTATATTTGAGGAGATGGTAGATCGCCATAGTCTCGTTGAAATACAGATTTTCCGTCCAGGAAGGGGCTTCGGGCCCCTCCTGGCGTCCGGACTTCGGGAAGAGTGTGCCGACGGCCGCATGGCCGGCGGCGCTTTTTTCTTTTTCAGACGGTGTTTCTTCTGTCCGTTTCTCCAGTACGCCGGTATCCAGCCGGAGCCGGTAGTCTGCGCCGAAGTAGGAAAGATACAGGAAAGAGGCGTCGTATGTGAGCCGGAGAATGGCGGCGATCCGGGAAGGATCGTAGCCCGCGAAGGCAGCGCGCCACTGCTCACAGACTGCGCCGGCCTCGGGAAATAAGACGTTTCTGCTCTGGAACGCGTGATAATTTACACTCATGGAAAAGGCTCCTTTTTGAAAAAGTTGAAGGGAGGGAGCGGACAGGCAGCTCCGGAATAGGTTCAGTATATCACAGAATTTTGTTTTTTTAATCATTGAATTTACGAACAAAAATGAATTTCATGTACGCCGCGTACATTGACAGAACGGTTTTCGGGGCATATAATGACGAACTATAAAAAAGCAAGACCAAAATACAGAAGCAGTACCTTGTGGGCAAAGGCGCCGGATGATGAATCTGGCGCCTTTTTCCGTGCAGAAATCCGAAAGGAAGTGGGAAAATGAAAATTTTCAGAAACGCCAGGCTGCGGAAGCAGCCGGGGCTTCATGACATTCTGGTGGACGGCGAAAAGACGGTCCGGATCGCGCCGGCGGGCAGGCTGGAGCCGGCGCCGGAGGAACGGGATCTTCAGGGGCGGCTGGTCAGCGCGCCTTATGTGGAATCCCACATTCATCTGGACTACGTCTATACGGCCATGACGCCGGAGGAGGAGACGAAGAGCGGAACGCTGTTTGAGGCCATCGACCGGTGGGCGGACGCGAAGAATTCGCTGTCCAAAGAGGAGATCAAGGAGAGGGCCATGCGGGGTATCCGGCAGGAAATGCGAAACGGCGTTCAGTATATCCGCACCCATGTGGACGTGACGGAGCCAAAGCTGACGGCCCTGAAGGCGCTGCTGGAGCTGCGGGAAGAGATGAAAGACAGGCTGTATCTGCAGCTTATCGCCTTTCCACAGGAAGGATATTACGCATATCCGGGCGGCGATGAGCTGGTGGAAGAGGCGCTCCGGCTGGGAGCGGACGTGGTTGGCGGCATTCCTCATTATGAATTTACCAGAGAGCTGGGAGAGAAATCTGTGAAAAAGGCTTTCGCCCTGGCGGAGAAATATGATCGCCTGGTGGATATCCACTGCGACGAGACCGACGATCCCCAGTCGAGATTTGTAGAGTGCATCGCGTCGGAGGCCTACTATACGGGGCTTGGCAGCCGGGCCACGGCCAGCCATACCTGCGCCATGGGATCCTACAGTAATGCCTATGCGTTCAAGATGATGAGCAAATTTAAGAAAGCTGGCATTAATTTCGTTTCCTGTCCCACAGAGAACTGCTGTCTCCAGGGCAGATATGACGCCTATCCCCGCCGGCGGGGACTTACCCGGGTGGACGAGCTTGTGAAGGCGGGCATCAATGTGAGCTTCGCCCAGGATTCTATTTCAGATCCCTGGTATCCTCTGGGGGACGGCAACCTGATTCATCAGGTGGATTTCGGACTGCATCTGGCTCATATGATGAGTCTGGAGGAGATCAGCTGCGGGCTGGATTTTATCACGGAAAACGGCGCCAGAACCCTTCATATAGAAGAGAGCTACGGCCTGAAAGAAGGAGGACCGGCGAATTTCATCGTGCTGGATGCGGGAAGTGAGATGGAAGCTATCCGGAAGCGGGCAGGAGTGCTCTTAAGCGTCCGTAATGGCGAAATTATCATGGAAAAAACGCCGTCAAAGCTGGTGCGGGATATCTGAACAGTCCGGCGGACGGGAGCAGCAGAGCAAAAGAGGAAACGGCAGCAGAGGCCCGGAAGGGCCGGAGAAAAGGAGAGATGAGAATATGGCTGTAACATGCAGGGATATCATGAATCTGGAATGCTGCCGCGAGATCCGCCTTCTGGCGGGAGCTGAAGGGTTGGACAGAGAGGTGTCGTGGCCCTATGTAAAAAGCATGGACACGATCTCGGAATGGATTCACGGCGGCGAGCTGGTGTTTGTCATAGGCTTCCGGGAGGATGTCTCAGAAAAGGGGCTTCTGGAGCTTCTGGACGAAGCCGTCCGGTGCGGAATCGCCGGCCTGGTCCTGCTCTACGGCGGAGAGTATATCAAATGTGTGCCAAAATCAGCCAGGGCATATGCGGAGAAAAGGGGGCTTCCCCTTTTCCGGATGCCGTTTATGCTGAAGCTGATCGACATAACGCGGGAAATATCGAAATATATCATTCATGACAGGGAGGTGAATCAGGTTCAGGGCTTTCCGGAGAAGGACTCCGTGCTGGAGCTTTTGCTGGAGCAGAGGCCCGGAGAAGAGGTAATCGCCCGCTGCAGGCTGAAGCTGCAGCCGCTGATGGAAGCGGATAAGGTACTGCGGACGGAGCTGGTAAAGACCCTGAAAATGTATCTGGAGCATGGAAATGAACTGGTGAGTACGGCGGCGGATATGTATATTCACAGAAATACGCTGGTAAACCGGATGAAAAAAATTGATGCGCTGCTGGGCGTCAATGTCAATGATCCGGAGACGCGGTATGAATTCGGTACGGTTTACAGAATTCTGGAATACTACGGAGCGCTGTAAAGCAGAGAGAAGAGGAGGAAGAAATTATGAAAAAATTATTCGGAAAACTGGCAGCAGGCGCGACGGTTCTGTCACTGGCGGCGGCAGCGTTTGCAGGATGCAGCAGCACGGACGGCGGCGGGAGCAGCAGTGGCTCGTCGGGAGCGTCCGCATCAGGAGATACCGTGAAAATCGGCCTTGTATTTTCCCTGACGGGCAGCACGGCCATTACGGAGGAATGTATGGTAAATGCCGCGGAGCTGGCGATTGATGAGATTAATGCGGCAGGCGGCATCGGAGGGAAACAGATTGAGTACGTGGTACAGGATTACAGCTCTGATGCGGATACAGCAGCCAGCGTGGTACGGGAGATGATCATGCAGGACGGCGTTCAGGCTATTATCGGCCCCTATACCTCGGCGGCCCGGGTGGCTATCGAGCCGGTGATTGAAGAGTATGAGATTCCGCTGATTTATCCCACCTTCTATGAAGGCGAAACACCTAACGACTATGTGATTTATACCGGAGCGGTGCCGAATCAGCAGGGCGACTATTTTGTGCCGTATCTCTTTGAAAATATTTCCCACAACTTCTATCTGATCGGAACGGATACCACTTACGCTTCGGCCATCAATGAGCAGGCCCAGGCGCTGGTGGAAGAGCTGGGCGGCACAGTGATCGGAAATGAGCTGGTTTCCTCGGACACCACGGAATTTTCCGATATTCTGGCCCGGATCAGAGATGCCTGCGGGGATGAGGGATGCGTAATCTATGCCAACCTGAACGGGGACAGCGGCACAGCCTTCTATACCCAGTTCTCTCAGGCGGGCCTGTCGGATCAGTATACGATAGCTTCCTTTATCATGGATGAATCCTTCTCAACTGCTCTGGGGAGCGCGGCAGTGGGAACGTATGCGTCGGTCAACTATTTTAATTCTCTGGATACGGAAGAGAATCAGGCGTTCCTGGAAGCCTATGGAGAGGCTTATGGCGAAGATAAGGCCGCGGCGGTTACGGCGGTCGGAGAAGCCAGCTATGATTCGGTATATCTGCTGGCGCTGGCTATGGAAGCCTGCGGCGACGACCTGACGACAGAAAATATACTGGCCAATTTTGACAATCTGGAGTTCGACGCACCTCAGGGAACCATTACCGTGGATCCGAATACCCATCATATCTACTGCAAGGCCCGGATCGGCCAGGTGCAGGAAGACGGCAGCATCGCGGTGGTATGGGAAAGCGACGATGTGATCAAGCCGGAACCGGTACAGGAATAGTGCAGGAATAGACAGGAGGTAAAAGCATGAGCGCATCTTTGCTTGGACAGTTGCTGGTGTCCGGTGTCAGCAGTTCCTTTATTCTGCTTCTGACATCTCTGGGCCTGGTGATCATCATGGGCTATATGAAGGTCGTGAACCTGGCGCATACGGAAATGCTCATGGTGGGGGCTTATATCAGCTATTACTTTTATGCCGTGCTGCAGCTTCCCTTTGTGGTGACGCTGCTGCTGGCATACGCCATCAGTTTTCTGTTCGGGGCGCTGGTGGAGCGGACGATTATCTGCCATTTTTACGGGAAAATGGCGGAGACGCTGCTGGCCACCTACGCGATTTCCATTATTCTGAAACAGCTGGCGTTGATTCTGGGCGGCCTGTCCTATAAACAGGTGCCCTATCCCACGGACGCGGTGTTTTATATCGGGCCGGTGTATATCGAATCCTACCGCCTGATCCTCTGCGTGATTTCCGTGATTGCCCTGGTGGGAACGCTGATTTTCATACACAGGACCACCATGGGACGGAAGATCCGGGCGACTACTCAGAACCGGGACATGACGGAGTGCCTGGGCATAGATACGCGGAGGGTGGATACCATTACCTTTTCACACGGAATGGGGCTGGCAGGGCTGGCCGGGGCGGCGATCGCCCCGCTGGCAACCGTCACATATACTCTGGGCGAGAGCTGGCTGACCAATACGTTTATGAATGTGGTGATGGGCGGCGTCTCTTCGCTGGCAGGAACGGTTGCTTCCTCCTTCATTATTCAGGAAGCGATTTCCGTAATCAGTGGCTTTGCAAACAGTGTGATGGCACAGATCATCGTTTTGCTGGTCGTCATTGTCATTATCAGAATCAAGCCGGAAGGCCTGTTTACCGCTAAGGGAAGGAGATGAAGCATATGCACGGTTTTATGAAAAACCGGAAAATCGGATGGAGGCAGCTTCCGGCCAACCGGTATATTGATTTCTGCGTGCTGCTGTTTCTGGTGATTTTCCCACTGTTCCGGAATACATACTGGATCTATGTCATGACGGGAATTATGGCTTATATGATATTTGCCCTGTCGCTGGATCTGCTCTGGGGCTACACAGGCCTTATGAGCATGGGACACAGCGTGCTGTTCGGCGCGGGCGGCTACATGATCGGAATCGCGTCAGCTTACGCCAATCAGGCGGACTGGATCAAATTTGATGAGCTGCCCTGGTTCCTGGCCCCGCTGCAGAGCGAGGCGGGCGCCTTTCTGATGGCGATTCTGGTGCCGGCGCTGATCTCCCTGTTTATCGGATTTTTCATGTTCTCGGGGAAGATCAAGGGCGTGTTTTTTTCTCTGATTACGCTGGCCCTGTCCGGCGTGGCGGAGCTGTTCGTCATTAACCAGAGCGATTACACTCATGGTAACAGCGGCATCACAGTGGTATCGCGCACAGTCCTTTCCAATAACCGTGATGATACCATGCCGGATATCAGTTTTTATTTTGTTGTGCTTGCGTTTCTGGCAGGAGCCTATCTGATCTGCAGCCTGATCGCCCGGTCCAGGGTGGGCAAGGTGCTGCAGGCCGTCCGGGAAAATGAAGACCGCCTGACCTTCTTCGGATTCAAGCCGGCAGCCTTTAAGCTGATGATCTATACCATCAGCGGAATGATAGCCGGAGTGGCCGGCGTGCTGTATGTGCGTTCTCAGGGAAGCATCAGCTCCAGCTCTGTGGGCATCAGCCTGGCCACGCTGGTGCTGGTCTGGGTAGCTGTGGGAGGCCGCGGCAATCTGACGGGAGCGCTGGTGGGCACTCTGGTGCTGCAGGCAGCGCAGACCCAGCTGAATTCGGTATTTTCCGGAATTTCATCGGAGTTTGCCCAGTACTGGCAGCTGGTTCTGGGAATTATTATCCTGCTGATCGTATTCCTGATTCCAAAAGGAATTGTGGGTACGATCCTGGAGGTACAGCAGAAGAACAGAGACAGGCGGCGCAAGGAGAGAATCCTGAAACTGGAGGAAGAGAGCCATGGAAGAAAGTAGAAAAGTGCTTCTGGAAACACAGCATCTGTCCGTGGAATTCAACGGATTCCAGGCTTTGACAGATGTGAGTATCAAGATATACAGCGGCGAGCTCCGGGTGATCATAGGCCCTAACGGAGCAGGTAAGACCACATTTATGGATCTGGTCACGGGCAAGACGGCGCCCACCTCCGGAAAAATCTTTTTTGAAGGCCATAATATCACGGGAAAAAGCACCGCGGAAATCACAAGGAATTACAGGATCGGACGGAAATTCCAGGGCCCCAACGTATTTGACAATATGACGGTGGAGGAGAACATACAGATTGCGGTAGAGGGCTACAACAGCCTGTTTCAATGCGTATTTTTCCACAGAACTGAGAAATTCCGTCAGAGGGTGGAGGAAATTCTGAAGCTGATAGATCTGTATGAATATCGCCATTTCATGGCTTCAGACCTGTCACACGGCCAGAGGCAGTGGCTGGAAATCGGCATGGTGGTGGCCCAGAATCCGAAGCTGATCATCCTGGACGAGCCCACGGCGGGCATGACCGCTGATGAAACCTACAAGACGGGCGAGATGATCAAGAAGCTGAAAGGCGACCATACGCTGATTGTGGTGGAACACGATATGGATTTTGTACGGCAGGTGGCTGAGTATGTAACCGTCCTGAATTACGGCAGACTTCTGGCGGAAGGGACCCTGGAAGAAGTGCAGAACAATAAGGACGTGGTGGCAGTCTATCTGAAGGAAGATTGAGGTGAGCAATATGTTTGAGGCATCGAATGTAGATGTAAGTTACGGCAAGAGCCGGATCATCCAGAACCTGTCCCTGTCGGTGGAGTCCGGAAGCCGGACGGCCATCCTGGGGCGGAACGGCGTGGGCAAGACCACCTTCCTGAAGAGCGCCATCGGGCTTCTCCCTGTGGGAGCGGGAAAGATGACGTTTGACGGCAGGGATATTACGAAAATGAAGCCCTTCCGCCGTTCGCTGGCCGGTATGGGATATGTGCCCCAGGGCCGGGAAATCATACCGCTGCTGACGGTGGATGAAAATCTGGAGCTGGGAGCCATGGGCCATAAGAATGTCAGCGCGAAAGAACGGAAGGAATGGGTGCTGGAATACTTTCCGGCTCTGAAAATCCACATGAACCGGAATGGCGGCGTCCTCTCCGGCGGACTGCAGCAGCAGCTGGCCATCGCCCGCTGTCTTATGGGAGAGCCGAAGATGATGCTGCTGGACGAGCCCACCGAGGGCATTCAGCCCAACGTGGTCATGGAAATCGCCGATACCCTGAAGAAGATCGCGGAGGATACCGGAATCAGCATCGTGGTGGTGGAACAGAACCTGAAATTCGCCAGACGGCTGGCAAGGGATTATGTGATTATTCAAAAGGGCACCGTGGTGGCGAAAGGAAAAATGGAAGAACTGGATCAGGATACGGTGAAGAAATATCTGTCGGTGTGATTGGTATTGCGCCTCTTTTCCAAACATAGTAAAATGAAGCTGTGGCCTGGAAAGGAGGCGTTTTTATGGCATGGAAGCCGCTGCCTGTGGGCGTGGATGATTTTGAAAAACTGGTTTCGGGCAATTATTTCTATATAGATAAGACGCTTTTTATCAAAGAACTGATAGAGAAAAAAGGCGAGGTAAATCTGTTTACCCGTCCGCGGCGATTCGGCAAGACGCTGAACATGAGCATGCTCCGGCATTTTTTCGGGCTGGAAGAGCAGAACGGCGCAGAACTGTTCCGGGGGCTGAAGATCATGGAGGCGGGAGACGAATACCTGTCACATATGGGGAAATATCCGGTCATCAGCCTGTCGCTGAAATCCATGAAGCAGTCTTCCTATGAGCTGGCCTTTGAGATGCTGAAGAAAGCGATGCGTGAAGAATATCTGCGGCACTGGCCCGGGATTGAGGCGGGAGGGAAGCTGGATACCGCGGACAGGGAGCGGTATCTGCGCCTCCGGGATATGGAGGGGACAGACGGCGATTATGCGGATGCCCTGAAATTTCTTTCGGAATGCCTGTACCGCACCTGGGGCAGAAAAGCGGTGATCCTGATCGACGAATACGATGTCCCTCTGGAAAGCGCATATTTTGGTGGATTTTACGACCGGATGATTCCGGCGATCCGTTCCCTGTTCGAATCCGCTTTAAAGACCAACGGAAATCTGGAGTTTGCCGTAGTTACCGGATGCCTGCGGATCAGCCGGGAATCCATATTCACAGGGCTGAACAATTTGAAGATCATCTCCGTTACCGGCGAGAGCTACGCGGAATACTTCGGGTTTACCCAGCAGGAGGTGGAGAAAATGCTGGATTTCTACGGACTGCGGGAAAATGAGGAAACAGTCCGCCAGTGGTACGACGGGTATCGTTTCGGCAATACGGAAGTTTACAACCCGTGGAGCGTGATCAATTATGTGGAGTCCTGTCGTGAGAATAAACAGGCTCTCCCGAAGCCGTATTGGTCCAACACCAGTTCCAACAGCATCGTACGGTCCCTGGTGGAACGGGCAGACCTGTCCGTCAAACAGGAGATAGAAGCGCTGATTGAGGGAAAGACGATCACGAAGCCTGTCCATGAGGATATCACCTATGAGGATATGGATTCCACCCAGGACAATCTCTGGAACTTCCTGTTCTTTACAGGCTATCTGAAGAAAATCAGAGAATACCAGGAAGGCGAAACCATTTATATGGAGATTGCGATTCCCAACCGGGAGGTGCGGTATGTCTATAAGCAGACGGTGCTTCGCTGGTTCGAGGAAAAGACGGAGGAAAAGACGCTGACGCCTCTTTATGAAAGCATTCTGAACGGCGATACGGAGAAGATGGCGGAGATTCTTTCGGAGAATCTGATGGAGACCATCAGCTTCTACGACTACCAGGAAAGCTATTACCACGGTTTCCTGGCGGGAATGCTGAAAAATATCGGAAATTATATCGTGCTGTCTAACCGGGAAGCAGGGCACGGGCGGCCGGATATCCTGCTGAAATACCCCAGTGTCAGGGGCAGGGCCGTGATCCTGGAAATCAAGGTGGCGAAAACTTATCAGGAGTTGGAGAAAAAATGCGGCGAGGCGCTCCGGCAGATAGAAGAGCGGAGATATGAAGAGCCGCTGCGCCGGGAAGGATACCGGGATATACTGAAGTACGGAGTGGCGTTTTACAGAAAAGAGTGTATGGTGAAGAAAGGATAAAAGGGGCTGCCGCAAAAGGCCGATTGAAAGTGTGATAAGGGGCTGTTGCAAAAGCGATTTTGAAGTGTAAACAGCCGTCAGATATAGCAATAATCCCGGGGATTATTCTATATCTGGCGGCTTACCACATTTTCGATCGGCCTTTTGCGACAGCTTCTGCTCGTATTTCAAAATCGCTTTTGCGACAGCACCTTTTGCCGTACTTTTTCCCTCTCTCCCGGCATAGAATACTATAAAGTGAAGAAGAAGGACCTGTTATGAGAAATAAGCGGTGGCTTTTCCTGCTTCTGGCAGCTTTTCTGCTGAT
>DVJR01000079.1 GCA_018716575.1 Candidatus Scatomonas merdavium
TTCGATCTATCAGGAAATCTACAGATCGCAGATGAAAGGAGAGGACGAATATGGCGAGACCGGTGACAGGTAAAAAGCCACAAAATTTACGGAATACAGTGAAAATGCTGCTGTCCTACATGGGCCGCCATCAATTCCTTCTGCTGGCGGTAGCGGTGCTGGTGACGGTCAGCGCCCTTGCCAATCTGCTGGGGACGTATATGATCCGGCCTGTAGTCAATAACCTGGCGGACGGCAATATCCGCACGCTGCTTCTGGGAGTCGCGGTGACGGCGTCTATCTACGGGACCGGCGCTTTATCCTCCTTCGGTTATACGCAGGTGATGGTGAAAGCCGCGCAGAAGGTGCTCTATGATATTCGGAAGGATCTCTTTTCGCATATGCAGACTCTGCCTCTGAAATTCTTTGATACGCGGAAGCACGGTGATGTGATGAGTTATTTTACAAATGATATGGACACTATCTCCGATGCGCTTAACAATAGCTTTGCTATGGTGATTCAGAGCTTTATTCAGGTGGTGGGAACTCTGGTGCTGCTTTTTGTACTGAACTGGAGACTGTCTTTTCTGGTGGTGGTCGGTTATGCGGCTATGTTCCTCTACATCCGTTACAGCGGTAAACGGAGTGCGGATTATTATTCCAGGCAGCAGAAAAGTCTGGGCGAGCTGGACGGTTATATTGAAGAGATGGTCAACGGTCAGAAGGTGGTCAAGGTATTTAACCATGAGGACGCGAATCTGGAAGGATTCAGAAAGAAAAACGAAGCCCTTCGCAAGGCGGGAACAGGTGCGCAGAGCTATGCTGCCACAATGATTCCTGCCGTTGTAGCCATTTCTTATATTAATTATGCCGTGGTGGCGGTATTGGGCGGAATTATGGCCATACGGGGGCTGACGGATGTGGGAAGCCTGGCCAGCTATCTGGTTTTTGTCCGGCAGGCGGCACTGCCCATCAACCAGTTTACCCAGCAGAGCAATTTCCTGCTGGCGGCTCTGGCCGGTGCGGAGAGAATTTTTGAAGTCATGGATCTGGAGCCGGAGACGGATGAAGGAAAAGCAGAACTGGTTAATGTAGAAGAAAGAGAAGGCAGGCTCATTCCGTGCAGCAGGAAAACTGGCCGGTGGGCCTGGAAGAAGCCGGACGGCAGTCTGGTGCTTCAGAGAGGAGATGTACGTTTTCGGAACGTAGATTTCGCTTATGAGGAGGGCCATCCTGTATTGAAAGATATCAGCCTTTATGCAAAACCGGGACAGAAGATTGCCTTTGTAGGATCTACCGGGGCAGGGAAGACCACCATTACAAATCTGATCAACCGGTTTTATGATGTGCAGGGCGGCAGTGTTATTTACGACGGCATTGATGTGAAGGGGATCTGTAAGGATTCTCTGCGGCGGTCTCTGGGTATCGTGCTGCAGGATACTCATCTGTTTACGGGAACAATTGCGGATAATATCCGTTTCGGAAAGCTGGATGCCACGCCGGAGGAAATCCGTCAGGCGGCAAAGATTGCCAATGCGGATTCTTTTATCCGGCGGCTGCCGGAAGGATATGACACCATGGTGACGGGAGACGGGGCTAATTTATCTCAGGGACAGCGCCAGCTGCTGGCCATTGCCCGGGCTGCTGTGGCAGATCCGCCGGTGCTGATTCTGGATGAAGCCACATCGTCCATTGATACCCGTACGGAAGCCATGATCGAAAAAGGAATGGACCGCCTGATGGAAGGAAGGACGGTGTTTGTCATTGCCCACCGCCTTAGCACAGTGCGGAATGCCGATGCGATTATGGTTCTGGAGCAGGGGCAGATTGTGGAAAGAGGAAATCATGATGAGCTGCTGGAACAGAAGGGCAGGTATTATCAGCTGTATCACGGAATGTTTGAACTGAGCTGACAGAAGGGCTGCATGAAAAAACGGAAGAGGCTGCCGCAAAAGGCCGATTGAAAGTGTGGTAAGCCGCCAGATATAGAATAATCCCGGGGATTATTGCTATATCTGGCGGCTACCTGCACTTCAAAATTGCTTTTGCGGCAGCCTTTTTGAAGGTTATGTGCAGTTTTCAGAAAAATTACCCGAAGAAGGAGAACGCCACAAAGACGGACGCCAGCAGAGAGGATACCAGCGATACCACAGTAATCTGGGTATTGATGGAAGGTCCTGCGGTATCCTTAAACGGATCGCCAACGGTATCGCCGATGACAGCTGCCTTGTGAGCCGGGCTGCCTTTGCCGCCCTCCGCGCCTGCTTCGATATATTTTTTGGAATTATCCCACAGGCCGCCGGCGTTGGACATAAGCAGAGCCAGCAGCAGGCCGCTGACGATATTGCCCAGCAGGAAGCCGCCGATGGCCAGCGGGCCGCCGATAAATCCTACGATGACGGTGGCGATGATGGTCATAAGACCGGCGGGAATCAGTTCCCGCAGAGAGCCGGAAGTGGCGATGTCGATACATTTGTCATATTCAGGCTTTACGCCTTTTACGCCTTCCCGGAGACCTTTAATGGAATTGAACTGGCGGTGAATTTCCGCTACCATGCGCTGCGCATTTTTGTCAACACCCAGAATCAGCATGGCAGAAAATACAGCGGGAATCGCCGCACCGATCAGAACGCCGAAAAATACGGTAGGAGACATAATGTCAAAACCGGTGATCAGCGGTTTGCCGGCAGCTTCCAGAGCTACGTTGGCTTCGGACATGAAGGCTCCCAGAAGGGATATGACAGTCAGGCCTGCTGCGCCGATAGAGAAACCTTTTGTGACAGCTTTCACTGTATTGCCGGCGCTGTCCAGTTCATCCGCAGTGCGAATGGTTTCTTCTCCCAGTCCGCCCATTTCCGCCAGGCCTCTGGCGTTGTCCACGATGGGGCCGTAGGCGTCATTGGAAATAATCATGCCTACAATAGACAGCATGCCGACAGCCGCCATGGAGATGCCGAAGATTGCGTAGCCGTCGCCCATGGGCGCGCAGAGCTGGTAGGCTACCAGGGCCGACACCGCGATACCGGCCATGGCCGGGAGGGCTGAGATAAAGCCGTAGGACATGCCGGAGAGGATTGTAAATGCGGGCCCCGTGCCGGAGGCGCGGGCCACCTTATGAACGATGGGCTTGGTATCGTCCGTAAAATAGTCAGTGGTGATGCCGATGATAACGCCAACCAGCAGGCCCACGGCAGAAGCGCCCCAGATGCGCCAGGAGAATCCACGGCAGATCAGCGTTGCCAGCGCGGTAAGAACCAGAAATACCGCTGTCGTCACGTAAGTAGAGGAATTCAGCGCTCTGGTGGGATTGCCGTGTCTGCCGATCCGGGCAGTGGCAATTCCGATGACAGAAGCGAGAAGCCCCAGAATCGCGTAACAGAAAACCATGGATACATTGTCGTAAATGCCGCCGGACAGTGACTGTGCGATAACCAGAGCGGAGGTCATAGCCGCCACATTGGAATCAAACAGGTCGGCGCCCATGCCTGCTACATCGCCCACGTTGTCGCCTACGTTGTCTGCAATAACCGCCGGATTCCGGGGATCATCCTCAGGAATGCCCAGCTCTACTTTGCCGGTCAGATCGGCGGAGACATCAGCCGTCTTGGTGAAAATGCCGCCGCCTGCCTTGGCGAACAGAGCCAGTGAGCTGGCTCCGAAAGAAAATCCAAGCAGTATGGAAGAATCTCCTACGATCATCAGAACAGCCGCCACGCCGAATAATGAGCAGCCGACTACCAGAAGACCCATGACGGCTCCGCCGCGGAAGCCGATCAGAAAAGCCGGTTTTATTCCATGCTGTGCTCCTTCCGCAGCTCTGGAATTGGCCAGTGTGGCCACCATTATGCCGATTTTGCCGGCAATGGCTGAGAGGATGGTTCCTGCCAGATAGGAGAGAGCCATGGCCAGATTGTCCAGGGCGCTGCCCGTCCAGATGGGGGACGGCAGGAAAAGGAAGATGAGCACGGCGGCTACGGCCGCAAAGACCGCGAGAATTTTATATTCCCGTTTCATAAAAGTATTGGCGCCCGCTTTAATGAGCGCGGATACCTCTATGATCTTGGCGTTGGTCGTGCGCTGCTTCTTTACCCACAGGTAAAGGTAAGCGGCAAAGGCAAACGCCAGGACTGCAATCAGAAATGACAGCCCGTAGAAGATAGATAATTGACTAAACATGTTGTAACCCTACCCCTTTCTACACATTTTCTCAAAATTGACCAATAAAATCTGAAAATTCGACTGCACATAGAAAGAGAGCAGAATCCCGAAAAACGGGTTCTGCTCTTCACAGATTTTACCGCCCGATCTTGGTTACTTTCAGTATACCTTTTCTGAACAGCGGTTGTCAAGACGGAACGGCCTGTTCCGGACGGCTTTCCTGCTGGAGAACAGCAGCCTCAGAAGGCCCTTCGTACCGCTGTATCCTGAAAGCGGAAGTACTCCGGATGATGGCGCGACTGGGTGAATTCAAACATCACGCCGTCGCTGTTATAGGTATGACTGCTGACCACAGCCAGACAGTTGTAATCTTTGATTTTCAGATATTTTTCATCGATTTCCGTCATCAGCTCTACGGTAAAAATACGCTTGCTGGTAATAATGGATAAATGCAGTTCCTCTTCCAGGTAGCGGTAGATGGAGCCGGAAGCGATTTCGGCGGTCAGGCCGGGCACCAGCTTTTTCAGAAAGTAATTGTGATTCAGAATCAGAGGCACGCCATCCAGATAGTGCAGTCGTTGAACATAATAGAGCTCTGTACCGGAGGGAAAGCCGGTGCGTTTCTCAATCTTTCGGTCGGCAGTCAGCTCCGTAAACCAGAGGACACGGGTATACCCGTCCTTATGGTTCCGTCGGGCTGATTCCTGAAAGGATTCGATGCTGCCGATGGTAAAGGATGTCTGCTCTCTGGGCTGATAGATAACCCGCACGCCTTTCCCCTGGGAAGTCTGAACATAGCCGTCGGCCACCAGCTCGGCCACGGCCCTGCGGATGGTGTTACGGGAACAGTCATATTCCTGGACAAGCGTATTCTCTGAAGGAAAGATTCCCTGATATTCATATTCATCGTTTTCTATCTTTTCTTTTAAATCTCTGTAAATGCTGTAATATTTTGCTTTCGGCATAAATCCCTCACATCTTGTTTAAACAATTTTCAACCATTTTTTATTATAAAGATGCACAGGCAAAAGTCAAGCACGGAAAAGAAGAATAGGAAGTATAAATAGAGGAGATCTGTAAAAAATATCCATAAAGGCAATTGCGCCTCTATGGAAAAATGAAAAATATAATTGACATGTTCAAACAAGTTTGCTAAACTGATGCTTGTTTGAACAAGTATTACAAATTGTCCGGGAGGGAAGGTAGAATGGCAAAGTATACTGAGGATGCTAAGAAGCTCCTGGGGCTGGTCGGCGGCAAGGCCAACATCCAGGCTGTTTCTCACTGTATGACGCGGATGCGTTTTGTTCTGGCGGATGAGAAAAAGGCAGACACAGAGGCGATCGGGAAGCTGCCCAGCGTAAAGGGGACATTTACCCAGGCGGGACAGTATCAGGTAATCATCGGAAATGATGTGGCAGAATTTTACAATGAATTTACCGCATGCTCCGGCATTGAGGGTGTCAGTAAGGAGCAGGCAAAGGAGGCGGCAAAGTCGAATCAGAGCTGGCTGCAGAAGCTGATGAGCAATCTGGGCGAGATTTTTGCCCCGCTGATTCCGGCTCTGATCTGCGGCGGTCTGATCCTGGGAATCCGGAATATCATCGGTGATATTAATTTTTTTGACAACGGAACGAAAAGCCTGGCGGACATTTCACAGTTCTGGGCCGGAACATATCAGTTCCTGTGGCTGATCGGAGAAGCGGTATTCCATTTGCTGCCGGTAGGTATCGTATGGTCTATTACCAAGAAGATGGGAACCACACAGATTCTGGGAATTATCCTGGGACTGACGCTGGTATCCTCTCAGCTGCTGAATGGCTTCAGTGTGGCGGATACGTCTGCGTCCGTGATCGCTGAGCAGTATACCTGGGATTTTGGCTTCGCACAGGTGCGGATGATCGGTTATCAGGGCCAGGTGATTGCAGCAATGATGGCGGGATTTGTCCTGGTATATCTGGAAAAATTTTTCAGAAAGATCACGCCGGCAGTGGTCAGTATGATCGTTGTTCCGGTATGTTCTCTGCTTCCGGCAGTTATCATTGCCCATACCATCGTGGGCCCCATCGGCTGGACGCTGGGAAATTGGATTGCAGACGGTGTAAGCGCCGGCCTGACCTCCAACGTGCGGTTCCTTTTCGCGGCGGCCTTCGGCCTTCTCTACGCGCCGGTGGTTTTGACAGGCCTGCATCATATGACGAATGCCATTGACAGCCAGCTGGTCACCACCAGAGGCGGCACGATTCTCTGGCCCATGATCGCGCTGAGCAATATCGCTCAGGGATCCAGCGTTCTGGCCATGGCCGTTCTTCAGAAAAAAAATGAAAGAGCGAAGCAGGTCAATGTGCCTTCGCTGATTTCCTGCTATCTGGGCGTTACAGAACCGGCACTTTTCGGAGTAAACCTGAAATATGGCTTTCCGCTGATCTGCGGCATGATCGGTTCCTGCGCTGCTGCGATGATTTCCGTTGGCTGCGGCGTGGAGGCGGCCAGCATCGGCGTTGGCGGACTGCCTGGTATCCTCTCCATCAAATCGCAGTTCTGGGGCTATTTCCTGCTGTCCATGGCGGTAGCTGTCGTGGTTCCTTTTGTGCTGACTCTGATTGTCGGGAAAAAGAAGCTCTCAGATCCGGAAAAATTCGGCGAAAATTCCGAACAGGCTGCAGCGGATGCGGACGTAGACGGAGCGGCGGCGCAGCCGGTGCAGATTCCGGCGCCGACTGCTCCGGAGGTGGAAGTAATCCGCGCGGAGGAGACGGAAGCGCAACAGCAAGAGCAGAGCGTGGAAAAGAGCGTCGGCGGGACAGTCTATTCGCCGGCAGACGGAAAAATTATTCCGCTTTCAGAGATTCCCGATCAGGTATTCTCGCAGAGCATTATGGGCGACGGCGTGGGCATTGAGCCGTCAGGCGATACGGTCTATGCGCCGGCAGACGGCACCGTTGCGGCCGTCATGGAGGACAGCAAGCATGCCTGCGGCATAGTGCTGGACAACGGAATGGAACTGCTGATTCACATCGGCATCGATACAGTGGATATGAACGGCGACGGCTTTACCCTTTATATCAGCCAGGGCGACAGGGTGAAAAAAGGCGACCGGCTGATCGGTTTTTCACTGGAGAAAATCAAAGCGGCAGGCCATCCCATGACCACGGCCTTCCTGATCTCCGGCGAGGGAGACGCGAAAAATATTCAGATACATTCCGGTATGGACGCGAAAGCCGGAGAGACGGCAGTATTTACGTTTGAATGAGGTGAGACGGTATGGATTTCAGAAGCAGTACAGTCTATCAGATCTATCCCAAATCGTTCTGCGATACCAATGGAGACGGATTCGGGGATCTGGCAGGCGTAACAGAGAAGCTTGACTACTTAAAGGAGCTGGGTGTGGACTATATCTGGCTGACCCCCTTCTATGTGTCGCCCCAGCGGGATAACGGTTACGATATAGAAGATTATTACAATATTGATCCCCGATACGGGACCATGGAGGATTTTGAAAAGCTTTCCGCAGAAGCGGGCAGGAGAGGAATCCGTCTGATGCTGGATATGGTTTTTAACCACGTTTCCAGCCGCCATGAGTGGTTTCGAAAGGCTATGGACGGAGACGAACATTATAAAAAATATTTCTTTTTCAGGAAAGGAAAGGGAAAGAATATTCCGCCTACCAACTGGGAGAGCAAGTTCGGAGGCAGCGCCTGGGAATACGTGGAGAAGTTCGACGAATACTATCTGCATCTGTTTGACGTGTCACAGCCGGATCTGAACTGGGACAATGAGGAGGTGCGTCAGGAACTGCAGAAGGTGATCCGGTACTGGATGGCAAAGGGCGTGAAAGGCTTCCGGTTCGATGTGATTAATCTGGTCAGCAAGGGGAGCTTTGAGGATGACCCTGACGGCGACGGGCGGAGGTTCTACACCGACGGGCCGAAGATCCATGAGTATCTCCGGGAGCTGAACGAGGCGACCTTCGGCCAGGATGTGGAAATTATCACAGTAGGAGAGATGTCCAGCACTTCCATGGAAAACTGCTTCCGTTATGCGGGAGAGGACGGGAAAGAGCTGTCCATGGTCTTTAACTTCCATCATCTGAAGGTGGATTTTATGGGAAATGAGAAATGGGTGCTGGTTCCGGCTGATTTCGGAAAACTGAAACAGATTCTTTTCAGCTGGCAGGTGGGGATGGCCCGCCATCACGCGTGGAACGCCGTGTTCTGGTGCAATCACGATCAGCCGAGAGTGGTTTCCAGGTTTGGAGATGAAGAAAAATACTGGAAGGAATCGGCAAAGATGCTGGGAACGGTTATTCACTGCATGCGCGGCACTCCGTATATCTATCAGGGAGAAGAGCTGGGCATGACAAATCCAGGCTTTACTGATATTTCACAGTACAGGGATGTGGAAAGCCTGAACCATTTCCGGATTCTGCAGGAAAAGGGTTTGAGCAAAGAACAGGCGTATATGATATTGGCCGTTCATTCCAGGGATAACAGCCGTACACCCATGCAGTGGACGGATGCTCCGGGCGCGGGATTTACGGAAGGGACGCCATGGATCTCTGTGAATCCCAACTGCAGCAGAATCAATGCGGAGCAGCAGATGAAGGATCCTGATTCTGTTTTCCATTATTATCAGAAGCTGATCCGGCTCCGGAAGGAATATCCGGT
>DVJR01000080.1 GCA_018716575.1 Candidatus Scatomonas merdavium
AAGAATACGGACAGATTCACTCCGCCCTCAGCCGCCAGATAAGAGCTTTTCTGGAAAACCATATCCTGTCCCGGCGAAATATGGAACTCGCGGATGGAACCGGGAAAGCTGGAGGCAAAAGCGATCACTCCCTGCCCCATCGCCGTATAGCGGTTCTGGAACAGATTTTCCCCGGAAAACATCCGTCCGAAAACTTTTCCGACGCTGCCGCCCTCCGTTTCCATTTTCATATTCGGAGACATCCAGGACATGGCGCCTCCCTCTGTCACCATCTGTTCCCCGTCCTCCAGATAACAGATCACAACCGGAAGGGGTTCTCCTTTTATTTCGTAGCGCATGGTTAAACTCCTTTCTCCTGTAGCTTACAGGCGCGGAAAAGAATTTCCGAAAAAAGAATTCCTGAACAGACTGCATCTCCGGCCGCTTGTCATGCACAGCCTTATATACGGTTTCTGCCCGTCAGACCAGCGGTTTGCCCGTGGGTTAGCAGGTTTCCCACATCCGGCTTCCTTCAGATTCCACCTCCCGGCGGACACCCCGGTCAGTTTATGCTCTTACTCCTGCTCAATCTGCACGGTTCCGGAGATTTCGCCGACAGCTTCGCTGCCGGAAACGGCTCTTCCAAGCTCATATACGACAACCGTTTCGCCCGCCGTCACCCGTATTCTCCGCGCGGTTTTCTGTTTTGTTTCCTCACTTTCTTCCGCCGCATTTTCTGACGCCTGGGCCTGTTCCGATTTCTCGCTTCCCTCCGCTGCGTTTTCTGACGCCTGATCCTGTTCCGTTCCTGGCGTTTCATTCACTTCCGTTTTCTGAACGCTCTCCGCTTCTTCTCCGGCTTCTGCCGGCTGCCGCACGCAGGCGCTCAGACAGACACAGGCAAACAGAAAGGCCAGGCACAGCAGAACGGCCGGAATCCCGGTTCCCGTTTTTTTCATTGGCCATCCTCCTTCTTGTCCAAAATAATGGCTCCCGTTCGGCACATCAGGGCTCCGTTTCCGGATACTGCATCTTCCGTACAGGATTTTTTATTCTTCGCCTGTGAAAAGTATAGCGTTTCGGAATCGTTACTTCAAATATTTATTCTTTATGGAATACAATAGGATTCGCCTATAATACCGCCGGAAATACCGGCCAGGCGCTGCTGCTCTTCCGCATTTCGCTTTGCGAGAGCTTTTCCTCTCTACCCCGCGAGAAAATACATCACATACCCCTCCAGGTTCATAACCAGAGTGGGATCTTCGCTGTCTCCGAGATACTCTGTCATCGCGGTAATTCCCAGCCCCTCGTAGCCGCCAACCGCAATTTTATACACGACGCCCTCCGAATCCTTTTCGGATAACTGATAGGTTCCCGTATAGATCTGGTCGTTTGTACGATCCGCCAATGTCAGCGCGCCGTCCTCCGCCGTACAGATCAGCTCCACCTGCTCCGCCTCTTCAAAGCCGACGCTCTGTTCTTCACTGCAGGCGAGTACCTGACCGTCTGCCAGGTTCTGTACCGTACTCATAACCCACTCATACCCTTCAATTTCGGGAACAGTGCCTTTTCCACAGCCCATCAGAAATAAAAGCGGCAAACCTGCCAGCAGACCTGCTTTTTTCATTTTCAGTCCTCTGCCTCCGATCACTCTTTCTGTTCATACTGACAGTTTACCTGCGGCCCGGAGCCCTGTCAACAGATACTTCTGCGGCGGCCGTTTTTTTATCCTTACCCGCCATACGGTTTTCTGTCAGGAAGACCGCCGCTTACAAAACGGGTTCGATTACCGCCCGGAAATAGCGGTCCAGCTCCTCCGGCGTCTGCTTCATCCTGTTCCGTATCCACCACAGCACCATTTCCACAAAGCTGCCGGAAATATGGTTGATCAGAAAATCCTGCGGTATATCCCGGTTGGTTTTCCGGTTCTGGTTCACAAACTGATCCCGGATCAGCCTGTTCAGGCTGTCTTTGAAATACCGCAGAAAAAGCTCGCTGCTTTCGCAGGAAAGGAGGCCCAGAATATTGTTTTCATTCTCCTGCAGATGCTGCAGCAAATGACAGAACACGGATTCCGGCGCGTTTCCGCCGGAATACAGCCCGTGCGTGTTCTTCTGTCTGCAGGCATCGTATGATTCCGACCTTCATAAACTTTTGCCTCCTTCATGGCTTGAAATTTTCATATAATCCAGCACCACATCGCCGATATACGCCGCGTCCTCGGCGGCATAGGCGACGGGAAAATTATCCGAAAACAGGATCTGGGCAGAGGGCGGGAATTCTTCATCGCCCTCCCACAGGACGAAGCACAGCCGCAGCCCTTCCAGAAACTCGAATTCATAGGCCGCATCGCCATACTGCCGGGGAATCCCGTTTAAGCCTTCCATGATGTTCCGGAAGTCCGCCAGCCTGTTTCCAAACATCCGGGCCAGCCGCATGATGCAGCGCCCGTAGAACTGCCGGTAATACACCTCTCCCCAGGGAAGGTCCCGGTAGGAAAGCAGGCTCCCCGTCGCCTGCATATGGTCGCCTTCCGTGAAATAGCGTAGCACCAGAATTTTGGCATGAATGTCCCGGCACAGAACCGCCTGGCCGTCCGGCTCCTCCAGGCAGTGTATCTCCAGCTCCGGATGGCTGACCGTATAGTTCTTTCCCATAAACCGAAGCCTGAAAAGCCCCTCTCGCTCATCATAGGGGATCTCCAGATGGCGTCCGATGTCCTCCGGCTTCATCTTCTGATATTCCGCAAGATAGTGGAGATAGGGCTGCATTTCCAGATTATGCTTCTCATATTGTTCCTGTAACATGTTCCGCCTCCTGATTCTGTGACCGCTCTGTCAGAAGCTCCGCCAGTTTTTCCACAGGCAGCGGCCGCTCCGTCAGTTCTTTTCCCGTCAGGCCTTTTTTCATAATCTCAGTGTCCGCTTCGAGACAGGCCGCGATCCGTTCCGGTTTCCACACGTTCTCATACATCATGGCCCTGTTTTCTCCGGTTACTTTATTTAAAATATAATAATATGGCTTGCCGATGCTTTCCGCCAGTTCTCCGACTTTTCCGGAAAGCTGCAGCGATTCATAGGACGGATCCACAATCATCAGCACCAGGTCCGCCCCGTTGTCGATTCCCCGTCCGAAATGCTCCACGCCGGCTTCCATATCCAGAAGAGCAAACTGATTTTCTGACAGCCGCAGATTCTGGACGAACTGGGCCATAACCGTTCCCATGGCGCAGGAACAGCCTTCGTTGGCCTGGCGGATTTTTCCGCTGACCATCAGCTTTACCCCGTCCTTATGGCTGTAATATTTTTCCGGAATATCCTTAAGCGTCCACGTCTCCTGAAAAATTGATGGGTAAACTTCGACAGCATCATATCGTTCAGCACGCTTTCCTTCCCGCCGAAATATCCGGTAAAATCCCCCGGAAGCTCCATGCCGAGCTGCCGGTGAAGGCCATAGTTGGACTCGTCCGAATCGATTACCAGCACCTCCTTGCCCATCCCTGCCAGCGCTTTCGCCAGCAGGCTGGTCACCGTGCTTTTCCCGCAGCCGCCTTTTCCGCAGACCGTTATTTTCATGTGATTTTTCCTCCCGTAATTCTTATTTCTTCCCGAACTGTTTCAGGTACAGCTCCAGCACAACGCCCTCAGGCACGGTGTAGCCGCAGCCGGAACAGACGCTGTCGCTGATGGTCAGATTGTCTCTGTCAAAAACCTCGATGCCTTCTTTTTTCCCGCACCGGGGGCAGTCAATTTCGTGGATTCCCACCATGTTTCTCAAATCCCAGCAGCCTGCCAGTACGCTCATGCTTCCGCCTTCCTTCCGACTCTGTTTTCTCCACCGCCCGCAGCCCGCTCCGCCATTTCATCGAACTTCTTTTTGATCTGCAGGATTTCTCCGGTAGCCGCCTGGCTGAATCCGTACGGCGACTCTCCTTCCCGGTCGGCTTCGATCACCTCCGCGCTGTAATGGATACAGCCCAGAAAATCCTCCTCCGGGATCCTGGACCTGACAAATTTTTCATCTTCCTCATCCCGTACTTTATTGGCGATGACTTTTACGGCTTTTACACCCAGCCCTTCTGCCAGCCGCTTCACGTTCCGGTAGGTCTGGACGCTTCTGGCTCCGGGTTCTATGACCACAATGAACTGATCCATCCCCTCCGTAGTTCCCCGCCCCAGATGCTCCAGGCCGGCTTCCATGTCGAGAATGACAATATCGTCCCTGTGCAGAACCAGATTGTTAATGATCCGTTTCAGCATCACATTTTCCGGACAGACGCATCCGCCCCCGGCGGTTTCCACCGTTCCGAGAAGCAGCAAACGGACGCCGTTATATTCTTTTCCGTAGGTTTCCGGAATATCGTCCACCTTCGGATTGACTTTATAGAACGTGTTGCTTTTATCCGCCCCTGTTCTTTCTTCGACCAGCCTTCGCATTTTACTGATAGGCACCATGCTTTCCAGCACTTCCTCCGGAAATCCCAGGGCGAGCCCCAGGTTCGCGTCCGGATCCACGTCTACGGCGAATACCTTCTTCCCTTCTTCCGCATACAGCCGCGCCAGCACAGCCGAAACCGTCGTCTTACCCACGCCGCCTTTTCCCGTCACTGCAATCTTCATACCTCTGCTCCTTTACTTCTGACTGATTCTTTCGTTTTTCTCCGGCCGGGCTTACAGCTCCAGCTTTTCTATGATTTTCTTCAGCGCTTCCCGGACGGGAGAATCCTCGGGAAGCTGTACCGTGGGACGGCCCTCGCAGTCGAAACGGTATACGTCGTCGTCCTGGGGGACAACTCCCAGCAGATCCAGCTTCTGCTTTTCAATCTCTTCCATCGTTCCCGCGTCCAGCTTGCCTTCCGGCGCCCGGTTGACAATCAGACCCACCTTTTTCGGATGAAAATTCAGCTCCTTCATCAGCGCCGCGATCCTTCCTGCCGCCTGCACGCCCCGCCTGGAGCAGTCACTGACCAGAATGGCAATTTCCATATTGGGGAGAATCCCTCTGCTGATATGCTCCATGCCGGCTTCATTATCCACCACGATATATGGATAGTGGCTCTGCAGCTTCTGTACCTGGGTCTGCACGATTCCGTTCACGAAGCAGTAGCATCCCTGACCCTGGGAACGGCCCATCACCATCAGGTCGTAATCGTCCTCCTCCGTCAGCGCATCCGCCAGACGGCTCTCCAGATAGGCGGCTTTGGTGATGCCCGCCGGAATCTTATACTTCGGATCGACGCCGGCCCGCTCGATCTCCTCCCGGAGCTCTCCCAGCGTCACCCCTGCTTCCACTCCCAGCACTTCGTTGAGATTCGCATTCGCATCTGCGTCCACGGCCAGCACCGGCTTCTTGCCGCTCTCGCAGAGATACTGAATCAGCAGGCCGCACAACGTCGTCTTTCCCACGCCGCCTTTTCCTGATACCGCAATAATGTGTCCCATAATAACCTCCTGTACACCTCGTCAGTTTATGAACAATGTGTTGATTTTTCTCTCAGATTTATTATAATAAAACTGTACTCTATTTCAATCATCAGATTCAGGAAGCTGTATGGTTCCTGAACACTTTCAGAAAATCGTACAGAAAAGAGGTGCCAGTTTTGAATTCCAGAAGAAAAAATTCTTCCGGCGATCGCCGCACACGCTATACACGAAACGCCATCCGCAGCTCGCTGCTGTCCCTGATGCAGCAGAAGCCCTTTTCCAGAATCACGGTTACGGAAATCTGCAGAGCCTCGGAAATTAACCGTGGAACTTTTTATCTTCATTATTATGATCTGGACGATGTGCTGGACGACCTGATCAAAGAAATGATTCAGGACACAACCCAGGTCTTTGACCATGTGATGTGTCCCGAAAAAGACAGATGCACGTATCCCTTCTGCCGGAAGGTACAGGAAAGCCGGGAATTCCGCATCCTGTTCTCCGATGAGACCGCCTCTGCCCGGCTGCTGGACAAGCTCTGCGAGCTCTCGAAAGAGGATTTTATCACCCGGCTTATGCAGAACAGCCTGCTCTCCTACGAACAGGCTGAGGCCGTCCTCTATTTCCAGATGAACGGCTGCCTGGCCATCAACAAACGGATGCTCAAAAACAACTGCCGGGACTGGAACAGCATCCAGCAGGCCATCGACCGCTTCATAAAATCGGGGCTGGAGAGCTTTCTGATCCGGGACGAGCGGCAGAACCGCACGTGAAGCGGCGGTCTGACCTCAGAAGATGATGTTATTGCGCTCGTCAGGGAATTGCGGAATGAGGATGAAAAAGAATGAGCTATGGTTCGAAAGTTACCCCTGGGGTACGGCTCAGGCTGTACGGTAGCTTTCCGAACGTCTTTTTTATTCAGAAAGGAAATATATGATGCAAAAGAAACAGCACGCCCAACCCGTCGCCGGAGCGCTTCTGGCCTTTACGATTCCTCTGATCTTAAGCGGTCTGCTGCAGCAGATGTTCAACTGGGTAGACGCCTTTATCGTCGGCAATATCGAAGGCGAAACTGCGCTGGCCGGAATCGGCGCCACGACCTCGCTCTATAATCTGTTCGTCACGGTCATCACCGGATTTACCTCCGGCCTGTCCGTATTGTCCGCGCAGCAGTACGGTATGGGCGAAGAAAGGAAAATCACAGGGCTGCTTTCCTCCTATGCCATCCTGCTGGGCGCGCTCTTCGCGGCAGTTGCCGCGGCAGGAATTCTGTTTGCCGACAAAATCCTGCTCCTTCTGAATACGCCCGCCGAAATTTTTGCCGATGCGGAACGCTACCTGCGGCTTCTGCTGCCCGGCATTCCGTTTCTGGCCGTATATAACACGTATTCTGCGATTCTCCGGGGGATCGGAAACAGCCGGGCTCCGTTTCTGGCTGTCCTGGTCTCCTCCGGCGTCAACGTCGGGCTGGATCTGGTATTCGTGGCGGTTCTGGACTTCGGCGCGGCAGGCGCTGCCGCCGCCACAGCCATTGCCCAGGCTGCCATGACTGTTTTCATCATCGTTTATGCCGTACGCAGATACCCCGCGCTCCTTTTTTCTTTTTCCAGGGGCGCTCTTGGTCAGCTGCCCTTAAAAAGCGGCCTGCGGTTCGGGCTTCCGCCTGCGGTCCAGTCCGGCGTCAGCTCTGTGGGGAACGTTTTTCTCCAGCAGTTTATGAATGGCTTCGGCGAACAGACCGTCGCCGCCATCACGACCTCCTACCGCGTGGATACCGTAATTTTTCTCCCTATTACCAATCTGGGCTCAGGGATCGCCACTCTGGTGGCTCAGGATACCGGCGCGGGCCGTAAGGAACGTGCAAAGAGCATCTTTAAAACCGGAACGGTTCTCATGGCCGCCGTTTCTCTGGGGCTGACGGCCCTGGTGCTTCTGCTGGGCGAACATCTGATCGCGGCCTTTGGTCTGACCGCCGCCTCTGTGTCCATCGGAAAAAGCTTCTTCCATTCCATCGCAGGCTTTTACATCATCTATGGAATCAGCATGGCCATCAGGGGCTACCTGGAGGGCACCGGCGATATGGTGTTCTCCGGCATTACAGGCATCCTTTCCCTCGGCGTGCGGATCGCGTGTTCCTACGCATTCCGTCCGGTATTCGGCAATATGGTGGTTGCATACGCGGAAGCCTTTTCCTGGTTCTTCCTGCTGCTGCTTTTCTTCCTGAGGTACGCCGGGAGACAGCGGAAGCAGGTTTAGGACATACCTAGCTAATGGGCGTGCCTTTTGATTTTTATTTCCTCCGGTTCCATGCTTTTTGTTTTTCCAGTACATCGGCAAACGCTTTCGGAAGTTCCTGCACCAGATTTTCTTCGCCAAGAATGGGACACAGATCCTCTTTCATAAATACAGGAATATCCAGGGCATGTGCCTGATCCGTCAGGTTACGGACCCATTCCGGCCTGGAAATTGCTTTACCTTTTCTCCGTCCGGTCTCCGTGCCAATAACAATCCAGTCGATGCCGGACAGATCCACAGTTCCAATATCATCAAACATCGGCTCAAACGTTACATGATAGTGCCGCCCCTGAATATTTCTCCGCAGTGCGGCGATTCGGCCTTTTTCCTTCTGCGATGTCACGGTCACGCCAAACCAGGCGTTGGAAAGCCCGCTGGAAAAACGAACGGACTCCGGTTTCTTTGTCAGAAACAGATATTGATGCTGGGGATTTTCCACCATTTTGGCAAAAATCTCTTCACGCCAGGCAGGCTGCCATTCTGAAAAATCGCTCATGCCAGTCAGCAGAAAATTCTGCGGGCGTTGTTTTTCCATAATCCGCAGCTTATCCGGAAAGAATTCCGGCTTGCTGAAATCGTCAGTCATCCTAAAACGCCGGGCATTATTCCGGGCATAGCAATAGGAACAGCCTACCGTACATCCAATCACCAGGTTCATGTTTTGAATATTATCCTTTATGCAGACACTCATCAGAGGACTTCCTCCACATTTTTCAGGATACGGCGAAGATAGTTCTCCAACTGTTCGATTTCTTCGTCAGCGAAACCTTTGTAATAAATGCTGCTGATTTCTTCGGTTACCGCGTTATATTCCTGCTCCAGCCCTTTCGCTTCCTCAGTCAGGAAAATAAGAATTTTTCTCCGGTCTTTATCGCCGCGATCCCGATAAATCAGATTTGCCGCTTCCATACGGTCGAGCATACTGGTTAACGTAGTCATGGCGAGGCCGGTCTCCCTGGACAATTCACTGATGGGGATTCCGTTTTTCTGCCAGAGGACATAAAGAATTCTGCCCTGCGGGCCATTGAAGGCATCTATATTTTTCTCGCTCAGTATGCGTTCAAAAACACGTCCTCCGACCTGCTTAATCCGCGTAATTAAAAATCCGCCCTGTGTTTTCATACGATATCCTTCCTTAACTTAAAAAGCGGCTATTTGTGAACAGCCGCTCTCAACCTTTCTTACCTTTTTTGCGCTGCCGCAAATTCAGCATAGCCTTTCCAGCCAAATACCGCAGCCACATCTTCATCGCCGTATACGCTCTTCACATCACAGAGATGCACGACATGATCATCTGCATCCATCGTCTCTGCCACCGCTGCATGAATGAGCAGCCTGCAGGGAACAGGCGCCTTGATGTTCGTGCCTTCCACCTCCTGCATAGTCAGACCGACTTTCGCAATTTTATCCGTATCCCGTCCTGAACATGTGCCGCAGCCAATCAAAGCTCCCGCCAGTTCGATTCCGGGAACAGCAAGGACAACCTCTTTTTCCCCGGCCAGCAATTCCAGGCTGTAGGCCCCTTTATTCAGGGAAAACATGATCTTCCCGGGATTTGTGGACGCGAAAGCCCAGAATGCCAGAGTCGCAAGATTGGTACTGCCGTCCGGTTTTTCGGTGCAGATCAGGGTCATGGAGTTCGGGGAAGTATAAGCAGGTGCATGATCGATACTGATTTTTACCATAATGAATTCCTCCTTTTATTGTTCTACTTAGAATATTACTATATAGTATTATTTTTGCCAACTATTTCCTGCTGTTTCTTCCAACATTCTGCCTTCCGCCATTTTCCCTGCATTCCTGCTGCATCCGCAATTTCCGTCTCAGAATATCGGAAACGCGCTCCTGTCCATGGGCACTCCCGCCAGTTTTACAATCCGGTCCAGGCCGACGGCCGCTATGGTCACCACGCTTTCTCCATGAATAAAATCCGTGGCGCTGGCATCAAAAAAGACGTTCCCCTGGGCGGGAAATTCGTCGTCCCCGTCCCAGAAAAGGAAGCGCACAGGGATACAGTCAAAGGCGTTCAATTCATAGCCGGCATCAGACCAGGGCAGCTTCTTTCCGCCAAGCCGCTCACAGGCCAGGGAAAGTTCTTCCGCGTGACCGCTGAACATTCTGGAAAACGGTTCGATCACCCCTTCCTGGAACGCTTTGGAAAACGGCGAGGTATCTTTCAGCCGGTCAAACCGCACCCATTCATCTTTATAATGAGCCAGGGGCGACACGTAGCCAAACAGGGTATAAACATTCAGCCTTTCATAGCAGGTCACCGGATCCTGATCCTCCAGCGCGATTATTCTGCCATTCTCTCTGTGAACGCCCAGCGCTCTTCCGAAATGGCGGAGCGTCAGCCAGGCCCCTTCTTCCTTCAATTCCGGCAGCCGTTTCTTCAGCTCTTCCTGATCCATGTTCAGGAACTTCTCTCTCCACTGTTCACACCATTTTTCGTAATTATTGGTTTCTTCCTGCTGAAATCCTTCCATCATTTTCCTTCTCTCCCATCGCATCCGTTGTCATTCCACAGCTTCTTTGGCCAGCTCATGAAGAATCTCCGCCAGATCCCCGTCCAGGCCGTAAGCCTTGTCCCGAATCTCCTCCGGAATAAAAATCTCGCCCAGATTGACCGTCACATAAACCGCCCGAGGCTCCCTGGCCGCCAGCCGCGTAAGCGGCGCTTTGATTAGCTGATTTCTCCAGCCGATACCCAGCTCCAGAATCGCCAGCTTCTTGCCGCGATACCGCTCCAGAAAAGCCTCCAGACGCTTCCGGCTGTCAGTCTCGGGTATAAAATTTCCGTCCAGCGCCATATGGACCTGCATGGGCCCGCCGCAGACCGGACAATGAGGAACCAGCTCCGAAAGGATTTTCCCGTCCCGCTCTGTTTCCGCCATCCTTCCGGCCAGACCGGACCAGGGGTCAACCTTCTCATGGCAGCGGGCAGCGCACTGCATGGTCAGCCAGTTGCCCTCCACCTCATAAATCTTCTCCGGCGCGAATCCGCACATTTCGAAATGGCACTCTCCGTTGGAAGTAACGACAAAGTACTCCTTTTTGCCGATTACTTTTTTCAGATCCGCCATCACCGGTGTTTCCCGGTATTCTCCGCAGTAATGACGGATCAGGCGGGACCAGAAGCCCCACTTTTCCTCTTCCGAGGGCCATTTCGCGCCCATGCCCTGGAGAATGCACCGGAGACCGTACTTCCGCTTCAGATCTCCGAACACTTCATCAAAAGCCTGATTGTCCGCAAACAGGTGAAGCCCTTCCGTAATGGACAGGCCGTTGCTGACGCCGATCAGAACGGCGTCCGCCTGCCGGATTTTTTCTGCGATTTCTCTGTATGCGGTCATGCGGACACCTCCCCGGCTGCCGGGCGCTGCAGCGCATGCGCGGCAGCCCGCAGCACCCGCCCGATATCTCCTGTAATTACCATGCCCCTGTCCTCGATCTCCTTCGGCAGGAAAGCATACCTGTCATTCACGGCGATATAGCGGGCCTGCGGCAGGTTAAGCGTCAGATTCCAGAAGGGTTCCTGAATAAACATGGGCGTCATGCGCCCCACGCCAAGCTCCAGAAAGAGAATCCTCCTGTCCCGGTTCTGCCGGATATACTTTGAGATTTTCTGATATTCCCCGTCATACTTCCGCCCCTGCAGAAAATTTCCGTACCCGCGCACCCAGGGAAACGCCTCCGCCCCGCAGTGGGGACACCTGGGAATCATCTCCGCCGGAACGGACGTCCCCTCTCCCATGACCCGGATCATATCATTTACCGGTTCTACCGCGTCCCAGGTATCGTCCTGACAGCACCTGGAGCACTGGAAGAAACGGTGATCCCCCTGGATTTCGCTGACCTTTTCTTCCGGATACAGCTTTACAAACTGGGTATCCTGGTTGGTGGTCACAATATGAAAATCCTTTCCCTTCAGAATCCGGTCCAGATCCCGATAAGGCTTCCGGAGCTCCGCCGTCTGGGTGGTATGCAGAAAAGTGGCCAGATAGCCCCAGAATTCCTCCCGCTTGTCCCACTGCCGCATCATACCGTCAAAAGCGCCTTTAAAATGGTATTTCTCCGCAAATTTTCCAAAATATTTCCGGTAGGAGGCGTTATCCTCATAATAAAAATCTCCACCGCCGGCCGCGGAAAGCCCCGACGCTCCGCCGACTATCACGCAATCCGCCTGCGCGACCTCCTCCAGCAGTCTGTCCACCTGCCGCTCATAAGGCAGCGCCTTTTTATCAGACATCTGATAGGGCGCCTTTCCCGCCGCATATAACCGGTAATGTCTCGAATAGTTCATCTGTGCCTGCATCACAAGATTCTCATAAAAACTCATATCGTTCTCTCCCATTCACATCAGATGTAAATATTATTTTAACATCTTTAGTCTATCATGGGGTTGCGCGCCTGTCAACATGCTGTTATAATTAAATTAACATTTAAGGAGGACATGCTCATGAAATATTCCACAAAGGTCAGCGACGCCGTCCATATTCTGGCCTTTATCCAACTGAATCCCACCGGCTCCCTGTCCAGCGACAGTATCGCGGAAAGCATACGCACCAATCCCGGATGCGTGCGCCAGCTTATGTCCGCCCTTCGCCGGGCCGGACTTCTGTCCAGCGTAAAGGGCCGCCCCAGCCCGTCGCTGGCCAAAGCCCCCTCCGCCATTACTCTGCTGGATATCTATAAGGCGGTAGAAGGCGATAAACCGCTGCTCCACCTGGATACCCATACCAATCCGGAATGCGGAGTGGGGATTTATATTCAGTTGTCTCTTCGGGATTACTTTGACCAGGTGCAGAGAACGGCTGAAGATGAAATGCAGCGCATCACGCTGAAAGATATTCTGGACGGGTATCAGGAAAAAGCTTTCCGTTCCGGCCGGAAAGCTTTTTGATAAAATACCGTGCCCCGGGAATCCCTTATCCGGGAATCCCTTATCCGAGAATCTCCTGCAGGTCTTTCTCCGGCGTGGAAACCGGAGCGATCTGGTAATTTTTCACCAGGTACTCCAGAACGTTTTCGGAAAGAAACGCGGGAAGGGTGGGTCCCAGGCGCATATTTTTCACGCCCAGGTATAAAAGCGTCAGAAGAATGCACACCGCCTTCTGTTCATACCAGGACAAAATCAGGGTGAGCGGCAGGTCGTTCACTCCGCAGCCAAACGCATCCGCCAGCGCCAGGGCCACCCGGATCGCGCCATAGGCGTCGTTGCACTGTCCCATGTCCAGCAGGCGCGGCAGGCCCCCGACCGTGCCAAGATCCAGATCGTTGAACCGGTATTTTCCGCAGGCGAGGGTCAGAACAAGCGTATCTTCCGGCGTCTGCTTCACAAATTCTGTATAGTAGTTCCGGCTGGACCGCGCCCCGTCGCAGCCGCCGACCAGGAAAATATGCCGGATCGCGCCGCTCTTAACCGCCGCGATGACCTGATCGGCCAGACTCAGAATTGTTCCGTGGCCAAATCCGGTGCTCACCGTCATGCCGCCGTTTATCCCCGTAAGCTGCCGGGCTGCCGGATAGCCGCCCAGCTCCAGCGCCTTCTCTATCACCGGCGTAAAATCTTTCTCCGGACCAATATGGACCGTGCCCGGATACGCCACCATTTCCGTGGTAAATACGCGGTCGCGGTAGCTGTCCTTCGGCGGCATCAGACAGTTTGTGGTGAAAAGGACCGGCGCCGGAAGATCCGCAAACTCTTTCTGCTGATTCTGCCATGCAGTTCCGAAATTTCCTTTGAGATGGGGATATTTTTTCAGCTCCGGATAGCCGTGCGCCGGCAGCATTTCCCCATGGGTGTAAATATTGATTCCCTTATCCTTTGTCTGCTCCAGCAACTGTTTCAGATCGTAAAGGTCATGGCCGGTCACCACGATAAACGGCCCTTTCTCCACCTTCAGCGGCACAACGGCAGGAACCGGCGTCCCGTAAGTCTCCGTGTTTGCCTTATCCAGCAGCTCCATGCAGGCATAATTCTGCTTTCCCACTTCCATCACAACCGGAAGCAGTTCTTCCATTCCCCAGTCCTCGCCGATCGCGCACAGCGCTTTCACGAAAAACCAGTTCACCGCCCCGTCTGTATATCCCAGCACCTCCGCATGATAAGCATAAGCGGCCATTCCCCGGATACCGAACAGAATCAGCGATTTCAGAGACCGGATATCTTCATCCGCGCCCCAAAGCCGATTCATGTCATAATCCTCATTCCGTCCACAGACATTTCCGCATCCGCCGCATTCCGGAGCAAGGCGGTTCTTTTCCTCATGTACCCGTTCAATCAGTCCGCGAATAAAATCCCCGTCAAAATTCACATTTGTAACTGTTGCAAACAGCCCCTCTTCCATAAGCTGCCAGACCGCCTCTCCCGGATCCGCCTGTCCCTCTATCGCTCTGGCCAGCCCCACAAGAGCTCCCGTCAGCTCATCCTGCAGCCGCGCCATATCCGCGGATTTTCCGCAGGCTCCGGCTTTTCCCGTACAGCCGGTACATCCGGCCGTCTGCTCACACTGAAAACAAAACATCTGCTGATTCATCATTCATCCCTCCAGATTCGATTACGTTTATCATCGAAAAAAATATACTATATTTTGGACAACAATTCCGTTGTTATTACAACATATTAAAAAGATTTTCCGGCCGCCGGCGTGGCATCTGTGAAAAAAGACAGATTCCCGAAAGACAATTTTGATTCTGTGTGCTATACTCCAGAGTATACCGTAATACATGCCCTGCGGGCGGGATCACAGCTTACACCGTTCTGCATATTCTCTGTTGAGGAAATATGCCGTTTCCCATACCGGGGAAATATGCCGTTCCCGTCTCTTCGGAAAACAGGGGCATCTGCGATACTGGAGGTTGACATGAAATTATCGGAATATTTTCCCGTCTGGGATCAGTTGACGGAAGCGCAGCAAAATATGCTGGAACACTCTGCCGTCTACAGAGAAATTCCCAAAGGAACTCTTCTGCATAACGGAGAGCTGGACTGTCTGGGAATGATACTGGTGGAAAGCGGCAGGCTTCGGGCCTACATTGTTTCAGAAGAAGGAAAGGAAATTACCATTTACAGGCTGCTGAGCAGGGATATCTGCCTGTTTTCCGCCTCCTGCATGATGAAAAATATCCAGTTTGAAGTCACGGTGGAAGCGGAGACGGAGGCGGCCGTCAGGATCATCCCTCCGTCCGCCTTCAGGGGCGTAATGGAAGAATCGGCGGCTATGGCCAATTACATGAATGAGCTGATGGCCGGACGTCTGTCGGACGTAGTCTGGCTGATGGAACAGGTCATGTGGAAAAGCTTTGATTCCCGACTGGCGGCATTTCTCCTGGAAGAGAGCGCCCTGGAGGAATCGGACGTGCTGAAAATCACCCAGGAGAAGATTGCGGACCATCTGGGAACCGCCCGCGAAGTAGTAACGCGGATGCTTCGGTATTTTCAGGGAGAAGGGGCGGTAAAACTGTCCCGCGGCACGATAGAGATTCTGGACAGGAAAAAGCTGGAAGCCACAGCCCGATAGTGCAGAAAAGCAGACAAAAACAGCGGGAAAGAAGCATTTCTCCGTACGGTCAGTGCGTTCTTTCCCGCTGTTTCTTTATTTTTCCATACCGCAGGGCTGCGGTTCTTTCCTTTCAGAGCATGGCTTCAATGTCCTCTCTGGGGCGGACGCCAATGGATTTTCCTGTGACATTTCCGTTCTTCAGGACGATCACCGTCGGAATGCTCATGACCTGGAAGGCGGAGGACAGCTCCGGCTCTTCATCCACATTCACTTTTCCAACCTTAATATCCGTCCTGTCCTCTGCAATCTCATCGATCACCGGCGAAAGCATAGAGCAGGGACCGCACCAGCCGGCCCAGAAATCCAGCAGTACCGTCTTGCTGCTGTTTACGACTTCCTCATGAAAATTCTGATTTGTAATATTTATCACTGACATATTGTTACCCTCCTGTTTCTTGTTTATTATTTGTTTTCTGATGGCTTTACTATAACAGATAAAAACAGGAAGGACTGTGACATTGTCACGGTTCCGATAAACAATTTTCGTCTTTGCCGGAATGGCACGCTTCCTATCCCCGGCTCAACTGATCCAGGACTTCCTGAACTCTGTAAATAGCCGTATCAACCTGCCGGGCCGCCTCCTGGATCCGATCCTGCACCATCCAGTCCACAAATATATTGTCAAAAAAATAGTCGGCAAAAGACAGAAAACCATCTGTTTTAATATCCAAATGGCAGGTCATGCTGATGTCCCTCAATTCCCGGCTGAAGGTCTGCAGGTCATATCTGGCGCGATTCATAAACTCTTTGGCGCGATCCATCCTGGAACGCTTCGCAAATGTCGTAAACAATCCGCCTCCCAGCATATCGACGAGTCCCCATCCGTTTGCCTTGTCCAGTTGATTTCTGGCCTCCTGCAGGCTCCACAGCGCGCGGTTCCCCGCATCTATCGCTTCCCGTTTTTCTTTTTCATAATTCTGCTGCACAGAAATATCCTCCCTCAGATGTACTGCTTATTATCATACCATATTTTATGCCGAAACAAAAGAAGAAGGGAAAGCGGAGCTGCCGCAAAAAATTTTTGAACAAAAGCGATTACCAGATATAATAATAATCCCGGAGATTATTCTATATCTGGTAATCCTTATTATTTCAAATCAACTTTACGGCAGCTCCGCTTTCATTCATTCGCACATTTTCCGGCGGTCTGTTTCAGAACAGGCGGTTAAAGGAGGAATAATCCAGATACCATGTTCCATCCACCTGAATGGTGATCAATTCGGCAATTTCTCTGTAGGTTTCCCCTTCATATTCACCCCGCAGCAAGACTTCCACCGTATAGGCATCGTCGATCTTCATATTAATGTCCATAGCGGCATACTCGTCCTCCAGATCCAGAATTTCCACAATATCCAACTGAGTTGATTCCAGAATTTCATAGGATAAATCGTATGCATTGAGGCTGTCGGAAATCGGTCCCAGCTCATCGGCCATGAGATCGACCAGATCAGATTCCGTCATATAACTGTCATAGCTGTCGAGTATGTAGTCTATCATCGGATCAGGAAGCTGATCCAGGATGTCCTGCGCCGAACTTCTGCTGATTCTGTCACTGGTCATCGCGTCCAGCGTAACTTCCACAGGAGTCGTGTGACTGTTCCCGCCTCTGAGCACCAGAAGCAGCACAATGACCGCAGCTGCTGCCGCCGCCGCGACGCCTATCACAATGAAAAGCGGTTTCATGGATTTCTTTACCGGCTGCGGGCCTGCATATCCCTGCCGGAATCCCGTATCAGAAGGACCGGCATACCCTCCGTTATA
This sequence comes from Candidatus Scatomonas merdavium, assembly GCA_018716575.1. Taxonomy (GTDB): domain Bacteria; phylum Bacillota; class Clostridia; order Lachnospirales; family Lachnospiraceae; genus Scatomonas; species Scatomonas merdavium. The sequence goes on from DVJR01000080.1 coordinate 17,024, forward strand.
ATCAGGTCCGGGATTTATCTGTCCAACAGGTTCTCCGCACTGAGGACAGAACTGCGCTCCGTCATGCAACTGATTCCCACATTTTTTGCAAAAGCTCATAAGCAAACTCCTCCCTGCTATGCCGTATAAATGGCAGACTCAGTATTTCCAACTGCCATCTGCCTCTGTAGCATTTTCATTATAGCATGGAAAAAAAGGAAGGAAAATGGATGTCCCCTAAGAGAAGGCACAAAAATATTGGGAATATTAATCAGAAGTATGTCCGTCCAAAATGAGACTGTTCAGCAGATTCTTCAGTTCCCGGATCATCCTCTGGCTTACAGCCGGCTCCTCATCCGGCGGGATCATTTCCAGTTTTTCTTCAGATGTGCCTCTCATGATTTCCAGGAGACGCCGCCCCATCTCATATGTCTCTCCAGGCTGCAGAAGTCCCCACGACAGCTGATCCAGCAGATGCACATACAGCGAAACAGCCGTCACCAGCCTGTCTTGCTGGCTGACCGCGTACAGTCTGTCAGAATAATCCGCTCGGCTAAGCTCCCCTCTCTTCGCCCGATAATCCTCCCACAGGGACTGTTCTGTGATCCCAAAGCGGTCCGTCCTCCTCAAAACCTGATGCTGATATTTGCCGGAAAGCCCTGTCTGGAAGCGTAGTGCGTCCTTTACTGCCTGCTTCACTGCTTTTCCGATCAATTCTCCTAGCTTGCTGTGCTTTCCGGCATCCGTCAGACAGATATCTGACTCCGCATTGCAGACAAGAATCGTTCCGTCAGTTCCGGATCCTGTGGCAAGGCCTGAGGAATAGCGGCTGGGAGCTAAAAGCTCCTGGAGAGCAGCCGTTTTCGCCTCAGTACAGGTAACCAGCGCTCTGGTTAATGCTCCTTTGCTTAAATCAGTGTGGATAAACAGCAGAATATTAATAGTCCCGGCATGAAAGGGAACTGCCTTCTGGTTGACTTCATTCCAGGCTGCCGGATCCCCGACCCTGCCTCCATTTACCTCAATTCCGCCGGTAACCAGAGCCGTTACAGCCGTAGTTTCAAAGCTTTCCGTCCGAATGGAAACATTTTCCATGCTGGCGGATGTGGAAATGCCCGAACTGGTCTGCGGATCCAGCCCCAGCTCCCGGGCCAGCGCGGCCAGATGCTCCCCATAGGTGGAAGCCAGCATCCGGCAGGCCATGCCCGGTCCCGGATTCATATCATTATTAAAAATTGCTGTCAGATCTTCCCGGTATCCTCCATTGAGCGGACTGGTGCTCAAAACCCGTCGCGAGCCTGAAAACGGCACAACGATGCACTGATTATACCTGTGCACCGGGTCCCCGTTCGGCAGTGTGGCAATCCGCATCATTCGTCTCCTCCTCTCCCGACAACTCCTGCAGCATAGCCAGGAATTCATCATGATCTCCAAAATAACAAATCTGTTTTACTGATCCCAGCGCCTGAAGGCGTTCTACAAGCTCTCCTCCGGTATAATCACCGCTGAGAGCATTCTTATGAAAAAACAGTTTTCCTTTTACGCTCTCCAGTCCCTGTAAATTCTCCAAATTATTTTTGCCGAAAGGCACATCCGCCACCAGTATCACCTCGGCGTCCTGCATCAGTGCCAGATTTTTCTTCTGATCCTCTTCTGTCACGGGAGTAAACGGCGGTATTTCCACATGCGGTATCTGCAGATAACGGCAGATTTCGCAGTCGCTGCTTCCCATGTTCACAACCCCTGCTGTAAGCTCATAGCCTCTGTCATCCAACTCTTCCAGAAGCTTTACCGCTCCTCCGCCTCCACAGATCACATGAATACGCAGCGGCCGTCTGGTCTTCTGTTCTCTGAGTACCCGAACAGGCACAATCTCAGGCTTATGGAACAGTGGATTTTCCCGGATCAGAATTTTCATCTGATAAAGCGCCTCCATGTTTTTTCTTGTTACAATCTGATGAGGCTCTCCATCGGCAGCCAGACAGCCGTCTTTTAAAAGAATCATTCTCCCACAATATCTGGAAGCCATGTTCACATCATGGAGTACGGCCAGAACCGTCAGGCCCTGTTCCCGATTCAGCTTTGTAATCAGCTCCATTACTTCCGTCTGATGATGAATATCCAGCGCGGAGGTAGGCTCATCCAGAAGCAGAATTTTCGGCTCCTGAGCCAGAGCCCGGGCCAGAATTACCCGCTGCTTCTCTCCGCCGCTTAGCTCATTGTACAGGCGGCTGCGAAATTCCAGAGTATTGGTCGCCTCCATAGCACGGCGAACCGCTT
>DVJR01000081.1 GCA_018716575.1 Candidatus Scatomonas merdavium
ATTACACGTTCCTTCACATCGTCTATGGTAAATTCCCGGCGGATTCCGGCAATTTTATCAAGCAGCACAGCATGATCCGCCACCCGGCAGTTAAACGTTCCAAAAGCACGGACAGGCATTCCGCCCGGCAGTCCTTCTGCCGGAATATGAATCGCATTCTTAGTGCCCCACTTCACTGTCAGCTCTTTTGTGTTAATGAAGAGAACCTCTGCCCGAATCCCACTGTTAAAGCCAAATTTAAAACCTTTCAGGGACGACAGAAACGGCACAATCTCTGATTCAATGTCGAAACTGCCTTCGTCCTGAAATATGCCTTCTATCTTTCCGTTATACAGAAATACCGCATCCTGGCCCGGCCGTATCACCAGCCTGCTGCCTCTTTTAATCTCCCTGTTGCTCCATTTCCAGAACAGCACATCATCCCGGTATTCTTCCCATTCTACCACATTCGCAAACTGATTTCCGAATAATCCCATTATCCAATCCTCCTGGCCGTCCATTCCTGCATATCGCCGGAAGTTACAGGCGTCCACTGTTCCAGCCCGCCCTTCTCCAAAACGTCTTCAGCAGCAGGCCGCCGGCTTTCTTCTGCTCCCGCAGCAGGCCGTCCGCCCCGCGGCTCCGCCTGTGCCTCATCCCAGCCCCACATCAGCTGGTACGCCAGCACAAACAGCGCCACACCCGCTGCTGCCAGCAGTGCGATCTTCATCACACTTTTGGGATAACCGCCTTTTATGGCGCCTGTCTGTCCGTTCACCAGCACAGTATACTGCTTGCCCCTGTAGTTATAAGCGGTGGCATATACCGGAAGTATCAGATGCTTATAGGTTTCCCGCCGGTATTCCGGCCGGATATGTACGTCGCGCACAGCATCAAAATGCCGCAGGACATCCTGCTCCGCCAGCTGGTACAACTCTCTCTCTATCTCCTGCCGCGCCTCCTGATGAGCATCCTCAAGGCTACGGCTGCAGCACTCCGCTTCGTACCCCGAAAAATAATCCGGTGAATAGGATGCCGCCGCCTGGGTGTGAAAGGGCTCAATCCGTTCCAGGAGCGGATCATCCAGCTTTCGCGATGCCCGCACCAGCACATCATCAAAAAAATGGCCTACCGTTCCGCTGGTGAAAAACCAGTCCGTCCGGGTTCTGGTGCGGGTTACGCCTTCCCGGTCCCTATAGGTTTCCGTATGTGTTCTTCCCCCCTGAGCCGTATAATAGCAGGCAGTGTCTGCATCAAAAGTCCAGTAGGGAAGATACACGCCCTGAAGCTTATCACGCTGATACAGGGTTCGCAGCGCCCCGGGAGCCAGCCAGCGTTTTTTCAGCCAGTTACGAAACAGGCCTCCCACCTGCTTCCGGTCGATCTGAAAGGGCACCACGCCGTCCGGCACTACTACCTCCTCCTGCTTGTCCGCCAGCACATATGTTGTTCCGCAGTACGGGCATTCTGTGGCCGTACAGTCAGCCTCCACCTCGATCCTTGCCCCGCAGCTTTTACACTCCATGGTCCGGGAGGTTTTTTCCTCCTGCCGGATGGTGCGGCTGCTGTATTTGTCCAGCGGATGCTCCACTATTTTGCTCTGATCATTGATGATCTCAATGACCGTGCCGCAGTTTTCGCATTTCAGAGCCTGGGATTCCACGTCGAACTCCAGCGTCCCTCCGCAGTTTGCACATTTGTATGTTTTTTCTTCCATTCTTCCTTACAGTCCCATTTTCTTCTTCAGTTCTTCCAGCTCGGCGTCCACATCCGCGTCCGAACCGCTATCGTATTTCCTTTTCAGTTCCTCCACGCTGGTATCTTCCGCAGAAGAAGCGTTCAGCTCCGCCATGGCATTGGCCTGATCCAGCATCTGATCCGCCCTGGCTTCCATCCGGCCAAAGGCGGACATACTGTCCCCGGTATGAACATTCCCCACCCGGGCTGCCAGATCGTTCATGCGCTGCTGCGCTTTTGCCGCAGCCATCTTGGCCTTGATGGAGGCTTTCCGTTCGTTGAGGCTGGCGATATCCTTCGTCAGCTTGTCGTGCATCTCCCGCATCTTCATCGCATTGGCCGCCGCGCTGTCGTAGACCTGCTGATCCGTCTCTTTCTGCTTCGTCAGCTGGGCTTTCTTTTCCAGAAACTTTCTGGCGTCATCCTCATTTCCGGCCAGCAGCGCCTTCTCCGCGTATTTCTGCATTTTCTCTATCTCCGCGCCGCATTCGTCCAGCTCTCTCTTCGCCCGCTTTTCTTCTGCCATGACGGCGGCGGTCTCCGCCTTCACCTTGCCCAGATCGCTCTCCATATCCCGAAGATACTGATCCACCATCTTCTCCGGGTCCTCCGCCTTATCCAGCAGCGCGTTGATATTTGCCGACATAATATCCTTAAACCGTTTGATAATTCCTGCCATATGTTTTCCTCCTGACTTTCGCCGTTCGGCATATCTTCTTTTCCGGCAGACAGCCTGCCGCGTTCCGTTTTCATTATAGGATATTTTCTTTTTAAAGTCACGAAAAAAATCAGGATGTCTGCGTTTTATCTGAATCTTTCCGCAGATATCCTGATCTTTTTCACTGATCTTTTTCACTGAACTTTCATTATAAAATATCCATGCACACGGTCTAATACGTTGCTGCTGGCCTATCCCTTATCTCAGGCAGGCAATGGCTTTCTGCTCTACGGCCAGGCCCTTCTTAAATGTCTCAATATATCTCTCAAAGCCTTCCATATCTTCTTTCACAGGCTCCATACGGGTGCCTGTATTGCCCCTGAACACATGGTCGGACAGATAATCGCCCAGCGTCTCTCCGTCCTTTCCGGAAGCCATATAGGAAGCCAGAAGGGCTACGCCCCAGGCGCCTCCCTCTCCGGCCGTCTCCAGAACGGATATCGGCGAGCTCATGGCGGCCGCCATCATCCTCTGGCCCACCACCGGCGTCTTGAACAGGCCGCCGTGGCCGTAAATCTGGTCGATCTGCACCTGCTCCTCCTTCACCAGGATGTCCATGCCGATCTTCAGGACTCCAAGAGCCCCGTACAGATGGGCCCGCATGAAATTGGCCAGGGTGAACCCGCTGTCTGGCATCCGTACAAACAGGGGCCGCCCTTCGGTAATGGGGATGATGTTTTCTCCCGAATAAAATCCATAGGACAGCAGCCCGCCGCAGTCCGGCTCGCCCTCCAGGGCTTTCTCATACAGCACCCGGTACAGGTCGTTCCTGTCGATTTCCATTCCCGCGCTCCGGGCGAACTCTCCGAACAGGTTCACCCAGGCATTCAGATCCGACGTGCAGTTATTGGCATGGGCCATGGCCACCGGAGCCCCGTCCGGCGTGGTCACCATATCGATCTCCGTATGCAGCTTTTTCAGCGGCTTCTCCAGCACGATCATGGCGAACACCGACGTTCCCGCCGATACATTGCCCGTCCGCACGGCCACGCTGTTGGTGGCCGCCATGCCGGTGCCCGCATCGCCCTCCGGCGGGCACACCGGCACGCCTGCCTGCAGTGTCCCCGACACATCCAGCAGTCGCGCGCCCTCTTCTGTCAGGACGCCGGCATCCTCTCCCGCGCAGAGCACCTTCGGGAAAATATCCCGCAGTTTCCAGGGATAGTGGTATCCGGCCACCAGGCCGTCAAACTGATCCACCATTCTCTGATAGTAATCCTTCGTATCTGAATCGATGGGGAACATGCCGGAAGCGTCTCCGATCCCCAGCACCTTTTCCCCGGTCATTTTCCAGTGGATATAACCGGACAGGGTAGTCACATAGTCCAGCTGCTTCACATGCTCCTCGCCGTCCAGAATGCACTGGTACAGATGCGCCACGCTCCAGCGCATGGGAACATTGTACTGAAACAGCTCCGTCAGCGCTTCCGCCGCCTGCACCGTATTGGTATTTCTCCAGGTGCGGAAGGGGATCAGAAGCTTTCCTTCCCGGTCAAAGGCCATATAGCCATGCATCATGGCGCTGAAGCCCATGGCCTTCAGCCTGGCCAACTCCGCGCCGTATTTCTCTTTCACATCTCTCCGCAGATCCTGGTAGCAGTCCTGCAGGCCGCTCCAGATATCCTCCAGGGAATAGGTCCAGAGGCCGTTCTCCAGCCTGTTTTCCCACTCGTGGGAACCCGACGCGACAGGCTCGTTGTTTTCATTGATCAGCACCGCCTTAATGCGGGTGGAGCCGAATTCAACCCCCAAAACAGCTTCTCCTGCTTCAATCATAGCTTTGCACATCCGAAATTCCTCCTGCTATCTGTAATAAACGGAGTTCCATTTCAGCTCATTACGAAATCTGCGGATCGTGGTGTCCTGATCAATGTAGACGGCCTCGATCCCCATGGCATCCGCCCAGTCCCCCATCTGCTCCGCCGTCAGGTCGTAGGAAAACGCGGTATGGTGGGCGCCGCCTGCATAGATCCACGCCTCCGCTCCGGTCTGAAGGTTCGGCCGCGGCGTCCAGAACGCCGTGGCAACCGGCAGTTTGGGCATGGGCTTTTCCGTCTTTTTGCAGTCCACTTCGTTGATAATCAGGCGGAACCGGTTTCCCAGGTCAATCAGCGAGGTGGCGATAGCCGGGCCTTCCTTGGCCATAAATACCAGCCGCGCCGGATCTTCCCGGTCTCCCATAGACAGCGGCTGCTCTTTGATGGCGATTCTGCCGTCCGCAATAGAAGGGCACACCTCCAGCATATGGGCCTCCAGGACACCTTCTTTTCCCGGCACCAGATTGTAGGTATAATCCTCCATAAAAGAAGTACCCTTGGCATCTTTCATGCCTTCGGTCATGATCTTCATAACGCGCACCATTGCCGCCGTCTTCCAGTCCCCTTCTCCGCCAAAGCCGTAGCCTTTTTCCATCAACCTCTGGATGGCCAGGCCCGGGAGCTGTTTTAAGCTGCCCAGATCGCCGAAATGGGTGACGATAGCCTGGTAGTTCTTCTCCTCCAGGAAACGCTCAAAGCCGATTTCGATGCCGGCCTGCACGGCCACATGTTCACGGAACTCTTTTTCATTCCTGCCTTCCAGCAGGATTTCATATTTAGAATAATACTCTTCCACCAGGATATCGATATCCCCTTTGGAAACAGCCTGCACGGCTTCCGCGATCTCGTTCACCGGGTAGGCGTCCACGGTCCAGCCGAATTTTATCTGTGCTTCCACCTTGTCCCCTTCGGTGACGGCCACGTTCCGCATGTTGTCTGCGATCCGCATGACGCGGACATTCCGGCTCTCCAGAACGCCCACAGCGGTCCGCATCCATGCGCCTATGCGCTTCTGCACGACTGCATCCTCCCAGTAGCCCATAATTACCTTTCTTTCCATGCCCAGACGGCTGAAGATATGGCCGTACTCCCGGTCGCCGTGGGCAGACTGGTTTTCGTTCATGAAATCCATGTCGATTTCATCATAGGGGATTTCCCGATTGAACTGGGTATGCAGATGGAGCAGGGGCTTCCTGCATTCCTGCAGCCCCGCGATCCAGGATTTTGCCGGGGAGAAAGTATGCATCCAGGTGATCACGCCCGCACAGCACGGGTCCCCATTGGCCTCATAAAAAGTTTTCCGAATCAGGTCGCTGGTGATCAGCGTGGGCTTCCACACCACCTCATAGGGCAGGTTGCCGGACTGGTTCAGCTTTTCCACCATGATTCTGGAATGCTCGGCCACATGAGCCAGGCATTCGTCTCCGTACAGATCCTGCGAACCGGTGCAGAACCAGAACTGATATTTCTTCATATTTTTTGTTTTCCTTTCTTAATAAATATTCAGCTTAGGCCGATTGAAAGATGCCGAATCAATCTGCTGCCTAAGCTGATTTGTCCTTACCTGTTAATTAATAATTTCTATTTCCTTTTTGTAGTCTCTCTTTCAATTAATTGCAATTCAAACTCTCGCCCATTACAATCAATTGTCTGATTTTCTATCTGACCAATCAACAACTGCATAGCCTTTATGCTTATCTCCTGGATAGGCACATGAAGAGTTGTCAATCTCGGGCAATAATAAGACGCAATATCAATATCATCACATGAAATTAGCATCATATCATCTGGAACTTCTATTCCGTGATTTTTTAAATTTCGTAGTACTCCTACAGCAAGTATATCTGTATCGCACAAAATAGCATCCGGTCGATTTTTATTCTGCAAAATTATTTCTGCCGCTTCATATCCTGTTTCCATCACATATTC